>JANOPR010000548.1:0-21965 GCA_031421955.1 Burkholderiales bacterium | reverse complement strand
CATGGGCGAAGCCCTTGTGCACCCGGTAGCTGATCGCCCTGTCGTTGTACAGCGACGCAAAGACCTCATGCATGTGCTGCAACACCTCATCGACGCCGTGCACGTTCAGGAAGGTCTCCTGCTGCCCGGCAAACGACGCGTCAGGGAGGTCCTCTGCCGTCGCGGAAGATCGCACCGCGACAGTCGCTGCTGCATCGCCCTGAACAAGGGTCGCAAACGCCCTGCGCACTTCAGACTCGAGATCCGCCGGCAAAGGCGTTTCGGTGATCCAGCGCCGGATCTGCGCACCGGCCTCAGCCAGCGCCCGCACGTCGTCGGTATTGAGCGTCGCCAACCGGTCCTCGATGCGCTTGTCCAAGCCCAGGTGGGCGAGGAAGCGCCGGTAGGCATGCGCAGTGGTCGCGAAACCGCCCGGCACGCGAACGCCGGTTGCAGTCAACTGGCTGATCATCTCGCCGAGGCTGGCGTTCTTGCCGCCGACCACCTCGACATCGGTCATCCTCAGATTCTCAAATGGCAAGACCAAGGCGGTCGCCAGATTGGCTGCAGACATGGGAAAGCTCCGTGATGATGGGAAACCGGTGCTTGCCCGGGCCTGGCGCGCGCTCGAACCGTCGCAGCTGCAGAGTCGGCAGTGTGGGGACGGGAGCGCGTCATTGGATGGGCCGCGGCAAGATGTTGGCGCTGATTCTACGGGCCTGTGCGCGCCTATCATTCGGCCCTCCCGCAGAGCACATCCCCATGCCCAACCGCACCGTCTTCTTTGTCTCCGATGGCACTGGCATCACGGCCGAGACATTCGGCAACTCGATCCTGGCCCAGTTTGGCGCCAGGCCGCGGCATGTGCGGCGCCCGTTCATCGACAGCGTGGACAAGGCGCTGACGGTCGTGGGCGAGATCAACCACATTGCTGACCATGAAGGCCGCCGGCCGATCGTCTTCATCACCCTGGTCAGTGACGAGGTGCGAGACATCCTCACCGGCCCCGGCTGCAAGGGGCTGGTGCTGGACATGTTCCGAACCTTTGTCGAGCCTCTGGAGGCCGAATTCGGCGTCAAGAGCAACCACCGAATCGGCCGGTTCTCCGACGCCACCAAGAGCGCCGAGTACAACGACCGTATCGAAGCCATCAATTTCTCGCTGGCCCACGACGACGGGCAAAGCGCGAAGAACCTGGCCAATGCCGATGTGATCCTGGTCGGCGTCAGCCGAAGCGGCAAGACGCCCACCTCCTTGTACCTGGCCATGCAGCACGGCATCAAGGCCGCCAACTACCCGCTCATTCCCGAGGACTTCGATCGCGGACACCTGCCCTCGTCGCTGGCACCGTACAAGGCGAAGTGCTTTGGCTTGACGATCGATGCGGATCGACTGGCCCAGATCCGGCATGAGCGCCGCCCCGGCAGCAAGTACGCCTCGCTGGCGAACTGCCGGTTTGAAGTCAACGAGGCCGAACGCATGATGAAGCGCGACAGCATCGCCTGGCTCAGTTCGACGCACAAGTCGATCGAGGAGATCGCGACCACGATCCTGCGCGACATCCGCCCCGACCGGTTGACTTACTGATCAGCGGCGCGTCGCGGGGCCAGCGACGTAGAAGCCGCCAGACTCGCGGTTGTAGGCAATGCGGTGCCCCTTGTCGCAGCCGCCGCACCACCAGACCGCGAGCGTGCCGTCGGGCTCGAGTGCCAAAGCGGCGAATGCCGTCCCCGGGTCAGGCACTTCGACCAGGAAACGCACGCGGGAGCGCTCGCCCGCCCTCCTCGTCAAGGTGTCGGTGATGGCGACAAACAGACCGCGCTCGCCGTCACAGCGCTGGTACGCACCGACAAACGCGGTCTGCACCTTGCCGCTGCCATCGAAGGATCCGTCAAGCGAGAACGCAAGGCCGTCGAGCGGGCTGCCGCCCGCCGGGCCGAGCAAGTCTTCGCCAAACAGCTCGCGTGTGAAGGCTTCTGCCGCACACCAGGCCGGCTCGATCCGCTTGATCGGCATCCCTCGCACTGTCGTGGCCCGGGGGGTGAACGTCGCGCGGTGCCACCAGGGGTCGCGCGCGGGTTCGAGCCTGATCGTCAGCAAGGGCGGCGCCGCGGCGGGTGTCTGCGCCATGGTCGCGGGCACGACCAGGGCCGCGAGAAGCGCAAACGCGATCACGGACCGGCTCACTTCCACCCTCCGCTCTGCCGTGTTGCATAGAGGCAAATTGCCGCCGCCGCGGCCACATTCAACGACTCCTCGCCGCCGGGTTGCGGTATTCGCAATCTCAGCGCGCAGCGTGACAGCAACGCCGAGGCCACGCCTTGGCCTTCATGGCCAAACACCCAGGCACAGGGATAGGGCAGCGCGGCCCTGTCCAGCGGCACCTCCGCATGCGAACTGCCCGCCAACAACGGCAGCTGCAAAGCGTCGAGGTCGATCGCCGCAAGGCCCTCCACCAGTGCCAGCCCGAAGTGCGCACCCATGCCCGCACGCAAGACCTTGGGCGACCACAGCGCCGCACTGCCTTCGAGCGCGAGCACCTGATTGAAGCCCAGCGCCGACGCACTGCGCAGGATGCTGCCGACGTTGCCGGCATCCTGCACGCGGTCCAGAACCACCGTGGGGCTGCCAGGTTGCAGCGTCGGCACTGCCAGCGCTTCGATCAGGTAGCCAATGCCCGCCGGAGAATCAAGGGCGCTAATCGATGCAAACAGGGCGTCTGGCAGAACAGCAGTTCGCGGTGCCCAGTGCGCCAGCTCGCGCGTTGCGGGCTGCCGCATTGCCGACTCGCTCACCAGCGCCTGAGTCGCGGCCAGGCCACGTGCCCGCAGCGCGAGGCATAGATGCTCGCCTTCGAGCCAGACTGCACCCAGCTTGCGGTAGCCGGCGGGGCTTCGCACCAACTTGCGCACGCGCACGAGCAGCGGGTTGTCCCGCGACGTGATGTTGATGACCTCGCTCACCGCGCACACTCCAGAACCGCTCTGACAGGATGGAAACTGCGCCGGTGCGCGATGCAGGCGCCATGCAGGCGCAGCGCCGCCAGGTGGTCCGGCGTTGGGTACCCCTTGTGCACGGCAAAGCCGTAGACCGGAAACTCATCGTGCAGCGCCACCAGCAAATGGTCGCGTTCGACCTTGGCGATGATCGATGCGGCCGAGATGGCGCCGACATGGCTGTCGCCCCTGACAATGGCCTCGGCGGGCATCCGCAACAGCGGCAATCGATTGCCATCCACGAGCACGCGCGCCGGAACCAGCCGCAGCCCTTCGACGGCGCGACGCATCGCCAGCATGGTCGCCTGCAGGATGTTCAGGCGATCGATTTCCTCGACGCTGGCTTGGGCCAGGCTGCAACACAGGGCCTTGGCGCGAATCTCCAGCGCCAGTCGTTCCCGTGCGGCGGCGCCCAGAACCTTGGAGTCGCGCAGGCCCTTGATGGGCTGCAGGTCGTCCAGGATCACTGCGGCGGCGACCACCGGCCCTGCCAGCGGGCCACGGCCGGCCTCGTCCACCCCCGCGACTAGCCCCGGCGAGGTCCACGCCAGCCCGAGCTGCTCAGGCCGGGTTGAGGATCTTCGCGATGGCATCGGTGGCCGTGCGGGCGGTGTCGCGCCGCAGCAGAACATGCATTTCGGTGAAGCGCTGCTGCAACGCCGCCACCCGCGCCGGGGCATCCAGCCAGGCCAGCACGTCGGCAGCGAGCGTGGCCGGGTCCGCGTCCCGCTGCAGGCGCTCGGGCACCACGAACTCGCGGCTCAGGATGTTGGGCAAGCCGACCCAAGGCTGGTATTGCATGCGCCGCATCATCTGCCAACTCAGGCCATTCATGCGGTAAGCGATCACCATCGGCCGCTTGAACAGCGCCGCTTCTAGGGTGGCCGTGCCACTGGCAATCAGGGTCACGTCGCAGGCGGCGAGCGCTGCGTGCGAGCGTCCGTCTAGCAGCGTGATCGGCGTCGAGCCCGCATGCCGGCCCAGCAGAGGTTCGACCAGTTCGCGCAGCCCCGGCGCCAGCGGCAATATGAAGCGCAGCTCTGGCCGCAGCCTGTGCAGCCGCGCAGCGGCCTGCAGGAACAGCGGCGCAATGTAGTGAATCTCGGCGCGTCGACTGCCAGGCAGCAGGGCCACGACGCAGTCGCTCGGCGCCAACCCAAGCGCCTGGCGCGCCTCATCCCGGGGCACTTCGAGCGGGATCGCGTCGGCCAATGGGTGGCCGACGTAGGTGGCGGGAATGCCATGCCGGGCCAGCAGGGGCGGCTCGAACGGGAAGAGACACAGCACGTGGTCGACGCTGCGCGCGATCTTGTCCACCCGCTTGCCGCGCCAGGCCCAGATCGATGGGCAGATGAACTGGATTGCCTTGATGCCCGCGCTCCTGAGTCGCGCCTCGAGATCGAGATTGAAGTCGGGCGCGTCGACACCGATGAACGCATCGGGCTTCGCATCAAGCAAGCGCATGTGCAACTGACGGCGGATGCCGGCGATCTCGCGATAGTGGCGCAGCACCTCGACATAGCCCCGCACCGCCAGCTTGTCGCTGGGCCACCAGGCATCAAAGCCCGAGGCCACCATCTGGGGCCCGCCTATGCCGTACGCCTGCGTGCCCGGCCAGCGTGACTTCAGTCCTTGGATCAGCAGGCTGGCAAGCAGATCGCCAGACGCCTCGCCGGCCACCATTGCCAGGCGCATACGCTAGCGCGCGATGCCGCGGGTGGAGGCCGCAAGGAATTCGAGCAACAGGCCGACGTCGTCATCGCCACCCGGCGTGGCGCCCCGCAGCGCCTGGATCGCCTGCGCCGCCTGATCCAGCGTGAGCCCATCGCGATACAACAGTCGATGCATCTGCTTGACCTGAGCGATGCGTTCGGAGGAGAAGCCACGCCGGCGCAGTCCTTCGGTGTTGAATCCACGCACCGCCAGCGGGTTGCCCACGCACATCATGAACGGCGGCACGTCCTGCGCGACATGGCTCTGGAAGCCGGTCATGGCATGGGCACCAATGCGGCAGAACTGGTGCACACCCGTGAGGCCGCCGACGATGACCCAGTCGCCGATATGCACATGACCGGCCAGCGTGGCATTGTTGGCCAGGATCGTGCGATTGCCGACCTGGACATCATGAGCAATGTGCACATAAGCCATGATCCAGTTGTCGTCACCGACTCGCGTGACGCCGCTGTCCTGCGCGGTGCCCCGATTGAAGGTGCAGAACTCGCGGATCGAATTCCGATCGCCGATGCGCAACTCGGTCGGCTCGCCTCGGTACTTCATGTCCTGGGGCGCGCCACCGAGACTGGCGTGGGCGAAAACGCGGTTGTCGCGACCAATCCAGGTCGGTCCTTCGAGCACGGCATGGGCGCCGATCGTCGTGCCCTCGCCGACCGTCACGTCCGCACCAATCACCGCGTACGGGCCGACTGCGACCGACTCTGCGAGTTCGGCTCCAGGGTCGACGATGGCCGTGGGATGGATCAGCGCCACGGCCTCACGCAATCTTTCTCATCGTGCACATCAGCTCGGCCTCGACGGCCGTCTCGCCATCGACGCTGGCCCGTGTCTTGTACTTGTAGATGCCGGACTTGACGCGTTCGATCGACGCCTCGAGGATCAGCTGATCTCCGGGTTCAACCGGGCGCTTGAAGCGCGCACCGTCAATCCCGACAAAGTAGACGACGGAGTCCTCGCCGGAATCCGTCCCCATGCTCTCGAATGACAGCAGCGCTGCAGTCTGGGCAAGCGCTTCGAGCATCAGGACGCCCGGCATCACCGGCCGTATCGGGAAGTGGCCGACAAAGAAAGGCTCGTTGATCGTCACGTTCTTCAACGCCTTGATGCGCACGCCAAGCTCGATCTCGAGGACACGATCGACGAGCAGGATCGGGTAGCGATGTGGCAGCTTCTTGAGAATGTGGTGGATGTCGAGCGCAGACATGGTCATGATGATTTCTTCTCCAGCGCCCGCAACCGATCACGCAGCGCGTGCAACTGGCGCAGCGTGGCTGCGTTCTTTTCCCAGGCCGCATTCTCCTCGAATGGGAAGACCCCACTGTAGTGGCCAGACTCGAGAATCGAGCGCGTCACGGTCGTCGCCGCAGAGACATGCACATGGTCTGCGAGCTCGAGATGGCCCAACACGATGGCGCCCCCGCCCAGCGTGCAATGGGCCCCGATGCGCGCGCTGCCGGCCACGCCCACGCAACCGGCCATCGCGCTGTGCGCTCCCACGTGCACGTTGTGCGCGATCTGCACCAGGTTGTCCAACTTGACCCCATCTTCGATCACGGTATCGCCCAGCGCACCGCGATCAATGCAGGTGTTGGCACCGATTTCGACATCGTTGCCGATGCGCACGCCGCCCAATTGCTCGATCTTCTCCCAGCGATTCTCGGCCCCCGACCCGGTCGGCGCAAAGCCGAACCCGTCCGCGCCGATCACCGCACCGGGGTGCAGGATGCATCGCTCGCCGACGTGGCAGCCGTCGGCCACGACGACGCGGGCGCCCACACGGGTGTGCGCACCGATGCGAGCGCCGGGGCCAATCCATGCCAGGGGCCCGATGCTGGCACTGGGGTGAACCTGTGCAGCGGCATCGACCACTGCGCTGGGATGGACTCCGGTTTGCGCCGGGCGAACCGCCTGAGCCCACCATTGCGACAGGCGCGCGTAGTAAAGGTACGGGTCGGGGGTGACGATCGCAGTGCCGCGGGCTGCGGCTTCGTCGCGCATCGCCGGGGCCACGATCACACAGCCAGCGCTTGTGGTCGCGAGCTGAGCGCGGTAACGAGGATTGGCCAGAAAGCTGATCGAACCCGGCCCGGCTGCCTCGAGCGTGGCAATGCCGTCGATTGTCAGATTCGCGTCGCCCACGCACTCCCCGCCCAGGCGGGCGACGATGGTGGCGATGGTCACGCGCATCGCCGCGCCCTCAATAGCTGAAGGTGGGCGCGTCGCTCACTTGCCGGCGTTGAGCGCGTCGATCACTTTCTTGGTGATGTCGACACGCGGGCTCCAGTGCACCGCATCCTGCAGGATCAGGTCGTACTTCTCCGAATCGAAGATCTGCTTGATGACCTTGTTGGCCCGCTCCACCACGCTCGAGAGTTCCTCGTTCTTGCGCTGGTTCAAATCTTCCTGGAACTCGCGTCGCTTGCGCTGGAAATCCCGATCTTGCTCGACCAAGTCACGCTGCCGGCGCGCGCGCTCTGCCTCCGACAAGGTCGGGCCGTCCTTGTCGAGCTTGTCGGCACTGGCCTTCAGGCGGGTGGCGACGTCGGCCAGGTCCTTTTCACGCTTGCCGAACTCGGTCTCGAGCTTGGCCTGAGCGGCCTTGGCCGGATTGGCTTCGCGCAGCACCCGCTCGCTGTTGACGTAGCCGATCTTCAGTTCCTGGGCCTGCGCGACCGTCGATGCGGCCACCAGCATGGCTGTGGCGGCAAGAGTCTTCATCGTGTTCATCAGAAGGCGGTCCCGATCTGGAATTGAAACTTTTGGATTCTATCGTTGGGCTGACTGCGCAATGGGGTCCCCCAGCTCAGCTTCAGCGGGCCGACCGGTGAGATCCAGGACAACCCGACACCGGCCGACGCCCGAATGCTCTTGACATCGATCTTCTCGCTCTCTCCCCACACGTTGCCTGCATCCACGAAGCCAAACAGGCGCAGGGACTTGTCATTGCCGCCTCCTGGAACGGGTACGTACAACTCGGCGTTGACATTGAGCTTGCGATTGCCGCCAATGTAGTTGTTGGTCACATCGACGACGCCCAGGGATCCCTGCTCGAACACGCGCACCGACCCAAGGCCGCCGCCAAAGAAGTTCTTGAAGATCGGATAGGGCTTGTTGCCCAGGCCCTTGCCCCAGCCCAACTCGCTGTTCAGGCCCAGCGTGAAGCGATTCGTGATCGGGAAATAATGCTGGTACTGCAAGTTCGTGCGCAGGTAGCGCACGTCGCCGGCGATCGACCACTCGAAATTGACGCGTTGGTAGCGGCCCGTCGTCGGCGAGATCGCGCTGTCGCGCTGATCACGTGCCCAACCCAGGGTCAGCGGAACCGCGCTGCTGGACGAGCCGTAGAGCTCCCGATAATCGCGGTAGCTCTTGTTGGTCACGTTGCCCGCAATCCGCGTGGACTCGAAGCCGAGCCCGATAAACACGGTGTCGAACTCCGAGAATGGCACACCGAAGCGCACCGTCGCTCCTGGCGTCACGAGTTCGTACTGCTCACCCTGGCTGTTGATCGGCTTGGTCGTGCGGTAGAAGACGTCGACGGCGCGGGAGATGCCGTCGATCGTGAAGTAGGGATCAATGGTCGACAGCACCAGCGTGCGATTGGACTTGCTGGTGTTGAGCTCGATGCCAAGGTAATTTCCGGAGCCAAAGACGTTCTCCTGCTTGATCGACGCCGTGAACGAGACCTTGTCGCTGCTGGAGTAGCCCGCGCCAATGAGCAAGTTGCCAGTCGGCTTCTCGGTCACCTTGATCGTCAAGTCCACCTGGTCTGCAGTGCCTGGCACCTCTTCGGTCTCGACCTCGACGTCCTTGAAGTAGCCCAGGCGATCGACCCTGTCGCGGGACAGCTTGATCTTGCCGCCGTCATACCAGGCCGACTCGAACTGGCGAAACTCTCGGCGCACGACTTCGTCGCGTGTGCGGTTGTTTCCCGCCACATTGACGCGACGCACATAGACGCGGCGCTGCGGCTCGGCCTGCAGAACAACGGCAACCTGGCCCGTGGCGCGATCGATTTCTGGCCGCGCCTGGGTTCGTGCAAAGGCATAGCCGTAGAGCCCGTACAAGTCGCCGAACAGCTTGGTCGTTGCAGCCACGTCTTCACTGCGGTAGGGCTGGCCAGGACGGATGCGTACCAGGCGGCGGAATTCCTCGTCCTTGCCCAGGAAATCGCCCTCGAGCTTGACCGCGGTGACGGTGTAACGCTGGCCCTCACGAACCGTGATCGTGATGCTGATGTCCTGCTTGTCGGGCGAAATCGTGACCTGGGTGGCCTCGACCTCGAACTCGAGGTAGCCGCGATTCGTGTAATAGGCGCGAATCGTCTCGAGGTCCGCGTTGAGCTTGCTGCGCGAGTAGCGGTCGGTCTTGGTGTACCAGGTCAGCCAGCCTCCGGAGGTCTGTTCGAGCAGTCCGAGCAAGGTGCTTTCGGAAAACACCTTGGTGCCGACGATGCGGATTTCCTTGATCTTGGCCGCGTCGCCTTCGGTCATCGTGAAGCTGACGTTCACGCGGTTGCGCTCAAGCGGTGTGATCGTCGTCACCACTTCGGCGCCATACAGGCTGCGCGTCAGGTACTGGCGTTTGATTTCCTGCTCTGCACGGTCGATCACGGCGCGGTCAAACGGCAGGCCCTCGCCGATGCCGGAATCCTTCAGCGCCTTGGTCAGCGTATCGGTGTCGAACTCCTTGAGCCCGACAAACGTGACCGTCGCGATGATCGCGCGCTCGTCGACCACAACGATCAACACCTTGCCGTCGATCTCGATGCGCACGTCCTTGAACAGCCCGGTGGCGAACAGCGCCCGCAGCGCTGCGGCGCCCTTTTCGTCGCTGTAGGTGTCGCCCACGCGGAACGGCAGCGAAGCAAACACGGTGCCCGGATCAGTGCGTTGCAGGCCCTCGATGCGGATGTCGGAGACGACAAACGGCTCCGCAGCGCGCACGGCCGGCGACGCGGCGAGGACGCCGAGGGCCATCACGATGGCTGCAACCGGGCGCAGCGGGAGGGGGGCGAAGGGAAATGGCATCGGAGGTTGGCGCTGTCGGTGGCGCGTCATTGCTGACCCAGCAGGCGGGCCACGTCGTTGGAAAGGGCAAGTGACATCAGTAGCAGCAGGATCAGCGCACCGCCGCGCTGGAGCCACTTGAGCCAGAGGTCGGAGACCTGGCGGCCGGTGACGGCTTCGAAAAGATAATACATGAGGTGCCCACCGTCGAGCATGGGCAAGGGAAGCAGGTTGAGTACGCCCAGGCTGACGCTGACCAGCGCCAGGAAACCCAGGTAATAGGTCAGACCGAGCTGTACCGACTGGCCGGCATAGTCCGCGATGGTCAGCGGCCCGGACAGGTTCTTCAGCGAGGCTTGGCCAATCAGCATGCGGCCCAGCATCCTGACCGTCAGCAGCGACACCTCCCAGGTGCGCGCCGCACCCTGCACCAGGCCATCGATCGGGCCTTTCTTCAGTGTCACCATTTCGGCCACGCGGCCGACCATCGCGTCGATACGGCCGAATCGCTGGTTGGCATCGACCAGCACCCGCGGCTTGACGCTGAACTCACGCGTCACGCCATCACGGTCGACTTCCCAGGCCATTGGCGCGGCGCTGCCATCTGCCGCCAGACGGCGGATCCGTTCCCGCAGTTGCTGTGCATCCAGGATGATGTTGCCGTCGACACGCAGCACACGGTCGCCGCTCTTCAGGCCGGCCTTGTCGGCCGGGCCGTCGACTTTGACGTCGCCGATGACGGCCGCGCTGTAGGGCGCACCCAGACCCACGCGCTGCATCAGCTTGGAGTCGACTTCGCGACTCGCGATGCGGCCCAGATCGAGGGTCAACTGGCGACTGCCCCGGCCTTCGCGGTCGCTGACAATCAAGACCAGCGACTCACCCTCCAACGTGGCCTGCGTCACCTGCCAGCGCAGATCGTTCAGTGACTGCACGTCCTGCCATTGCACCCCGTCTCTTGACCAGGCACGCACCCAGTCGCCGGAGCGCATGCCGGCCCGCTCGGCAAGGCTTGCCTGCACCGGCGCGCTGAGCACCGCCTTGGGTTCGTCGACGCCGATCCAGTGTGCCGCGGCGTACAGGAGGATGGCCAGCAGCAGGTTGGCAGCCGGTCCCGCGGCAACGATCGCGGTGCGCTGCAGCAGTGACTTGCGATTGAACGCCTGCGCCTGCTCATGGGGCAGCACGGTATCTTCACGCTCGTCGAGCATCTTGACGTAGCCGCCGAGCGGAAGCGCCGAGAGCACGAACTCCGTCGCGTCGGGCGTGGCCTGGCTGCGCCAGACGACGCGCCCGAATCCGACCGAGAAGCGCAGCACCTTGACGCCGCACCAGCGAGCCACCTGGTAGTGTCCCCACTCGTGGATCACGATCAACACGCCCAGCGTGACCAGGAACGCGAGCAAGGTCATGATCATCGGGCACGCTCCGTGACGACGCGCTGCGCGTGAGCGCGGGCGCGGGCGTCCAGCGCCAGCAAGTCGTCCAATCCGGCCGCGTCGGGCAATTCAGGTAGCACCCGCTCGATGGTCTGCGCATTGACGCGGTGAATGTCGGTGAAGCGGATCTGGCCGGCCAGGAATGCGGCCACGGCCACTTCGTTGGCAGCGTTGAGCACCGCCGTGCTGCCCTCTCGCGCCCGCAGTGCCTCCCAGGCCAGGTACAGGCCGGGAAATCGCTCGCGCCCGACGGGCTCGAAGCTGAGGTCGCGCAAGGTCTCGAACTCGAGTCGCGAGGCACCCGACGCGATGCGGTCCGGGAACGACAGGCCGTAGGCAATCGGCACGCGCATGTCAGGCGTACCCATCTGGGCGAGCACCGAGTTGTCGCGACAGACCACCATCGAGTGAATGATGCTCTGCGGATGGATCACGACGCGGACCTGCTCGGGAGCCAGATCGAACAGCCAGCGCGCCTCGATGACTTCGAGCGCCTTGTTCATCATCGTTGCCGAATCGACGGAGATCTTGCGGCCCATGACCCAGTTTGGGTGCGCCACCGCCTGCTCTGGCGTGATCTCGTGGAGCGAGGCCGGTTCACGCTCGCGAAATGGCCCGCCCGATGCGGTCAGTACGACGTGGTCGATCCGCTTGGGCCAGCTCAAGCGGTCCTCGGGCAGGCACTGGAAGATCGCGGAATGCTCGCTGTCGATCGGCAGCAGCGTGGCGCCTCCGTCACGAACCGCATTCATGAACAGCGCGCCGCCGACGACCAGGGCCTCCTTGTTGGCCAGCAGGATGCGTTTGCCCGCACGCGCCGCGGCCAGGCATGGCGCGAGTCCCGCGGCACCGACGATCGCCGCCATCACACTGGTCACGTCGTCGTGCGCGGCGATCTCGCACAGCGCCTGTTCACCGCAGAGCACTTCCGTGCCAAGCCCATGCGCTCGCAGGCGACTCTGCAGAGCCCCAGCGGCACGCGCATCGCCCAGCACCGCATAGCGCGGCTTCCAGCGCAGGCACTGGGCCTCGAGTTCGGCGCTGCGGCTGTGCGCCGTCAGCGCAAATACGTCGAAGCGATCGGGGTGTCGCGCAATCACGTCGAGCGTGGTGACGCCGACCGAACCGGTCGCACCGAGAATCGCAAGTCGTTGCTTCATTGCGCTACAGGCTGGCCAGGGCAAGGGCAACCGGCAGCACCGGCAGCAAGGCGTCGACACGGTCGAGCACGCCGCCGTGGCCAGGCAACAATCGGCTCGAATCCTTGACCCCCGCGGCGCGCTTGACCAGGGACTCGAACAGGTCGCCAACGACGCTGAACGCGGCCAGGGCGAGGGCCAGGAGTGCCATGCCGACCCAGCCGAAGCGCTCGACCCAAACCGTGTACAGACTCGCCGAGCCAACCGGCCATTGGCGGTCAATCGCAATGACCCAGATGCCGGCAAGCAACCACACGCATGCGACGCCGCCGGCCACACCCTCCCAACTCTTGCCAGGACTGATGGTCGGCGCCAGCTTGCGGCGGCCGAAGGCGCGACCTGCCGCATAGGCGCCTATGTCGGCCACCCACACGAGACAAAGCACCGAGAGCAGGAAATTGACGCCCACGGCGCGGGCCTTGGCCAGAGCCAACCACGCCACCCAGAGCGCGAGCAAGCCGAGTGCGAGCCTCAGGGCTGCCGGCCAGCGCCGCCATTGCGCCGGTCCGGCGTGCAATGCCAGGGCGCCGAGAACGACCCAGACCGCCGCGGCACCCCACCACAACGCGCCTGGGACTCGCTCGACGCTGCCCGTGTACACCGCCCACAAACCGGCGAGCGCCAACAAGGTGCCGGGACCCAGCGCGGCGACCACGGCCACGCCGTTCAGGCGCGACCACTCCCAGCCTGCCGCCGCAATCAGCAACAAGGTCAGGACTGCAAATGGCCAGGGCGTTGCGACCCATAAAGAGGGCAGCAAAAGCGCCAGCAGCAGCACGGCCGTGATCACTCGCAGCAACAGCATGTCCGGCGCGCCTCAGGCGCTGACGACCTGCTGAGCAGGCTCGACAGGGACGGCGCCAAAGCGCCGGTCGCGCGCGCGAAATTCAGCCAGCGCGGCATCGAGCTCGGCCTCGCCGAAATCCGGCCACAGGCAGCCCGTGAAGTACAACTCCGAATAGGCCACCTGCCATAGCAGGAAGTTGCTGATGCGCACCTCGCCACCCGTGCGGATGAACAGGTCAGGGTCGGGCGCATAGTGCATGGCCATGTAGCGCGCGAGCGTGGCCTCGTCGAGCGCGGCGGCGTCAACGCCTTCGGCCAACGCGCGCCGCATGGCTTGAACGACGTCCCAACGGCCGCCGTAGTTGAAGGCGACGGACAAGGTAATGCGACTGTTGTGTTCGGTGGCGCGCTCGGCCTGGTCCCAGGCGGCGCGCACCTTGGCCGAGACCGCGTCTCGATCGCCGACGATACGAATGCGCACGCCCTCGGTGGCGAGCTTGGTCAGGTACTTGGAGACCGCGACCAGCACCAGCCCCATCAGGCCCGAAACTTCGTCGCTTGGGCGCTTCCAGTTCTCCGAGGAAAACGCAAACACCGTGAGGTACTCGATACCTCGGTCGGCACAGGCCTGCACCGTGCGCACCAACGCGTCAACGCCCTGCTTGTGACCGAAGAAGCGCGGCATGAAACGCTTCTTGGCCCAGCGGCCGTTGCCGTCCATCACGATGGCCACATGACGTGGCCCTGCGGGTTGTCGCTGCACCTTGGTCTGATCTCAGGCAGCGCCGGGCCGGCTCCGGGCGACCTGAGGCCCCTGTCTGGGCAGCGAGCCATGCAAGCGGTCGGTCGTCATCGCTCAGACCGCCAGGATCTCGGCTTCCTTGGCGTGGATCAGGCGATCGACCTCGGCAATCACGCGGTCGGTGAGTTTCTGCACGTCGTCCTGGGCCCGACGCTCCTCGTCCTCTGTCGCCAGCTTGTCCTTGAGCAGCTTCTTCAAGTGCTCGTTGGCGTCACGCCGCAGATTGCGCACGGCAATCTTGGTGTCTTCGCCGGTGTGACGCACGACCTTGGTCAGGTCCTTGCGGCGTTCTTCGGTGAGCGCGGGCATCGGCACGCGCAACAGGTCACCCTGGGCTGCGGGGTTCAAACCCAGATCGCTCTCGCGAATGGCCTTCTCGATCTTTGCGCCCATGCCCTTCTCCCAGGGCTGCACGCTGATCGTGCGCGCGTCAAGCAGCGTGACGTTCGCGACCTGGCTGATCGGCACCATCGATCCGTAGTAGTCGACATGGACCTGGTCTAGCAGGCCAGGATGCGCGCGGCCAGTGCGCACCTTCTGCAACTCGCTCTTGAAAGCCTCGATGGACTTGCCCATCTTGGTTTCAGCGGTCTTCATGATCTCGGAAATGGTCATGCCTTCCTCCCGTCTTCACACGTGCACCAAGGTGCCTTCGTCTTCGCCCATTACCACGCGCTTCAACGCTCCGGGCTTGTTGATGGAGAACACCTTGATTGGCAGTTTCTGGTCGCGGCACAGCGCGAACGCCGTGGCGTCCATCACCTGCAGGTTCTTGGCGATGGCCTCGTCGAAGGCGATCGACGCGTAGCGTGTTGCAGTCGGATCCTTGTTCGGGTCGGCAGAGTAGACGCCGTCCACCTTGGTCGCCTTGAGCACGATCTCGGCGCCGATCTCTGCACCGCGCAGCGCTGCTGCCGTGTCGGTCGTGAAGAACGGATTGCCAGTGCCGGCCGCGAACACCACGATCTTGCCCTCTTCCAGGTCCTGCAGCGCCTTGGGTCGGACATAGGGCTCGACCACCTGCTCGATGCCGATGGCGCTCATCACGCGCGCGGTCATGCCTTCCTGACGCATCGTATCGGCCAGGGCCAACGCGTTCATCACGGTGGCCAACATGCCCATGTAGTCGGCAGTCGCGCGGTCCATGCCCACCGAGCCGCCCGCCACGCCGCGGAAGATGTTGCCACCACCGATGACGACGGCCACCTCGACGCCCAGCTCCGTGATCTCCTGCACCTCGCGCACCATGCGCACGATCGTCGCCCGATTGATGCCATAGGCGTCGTCGCCCATCAGCGCTTCGCCGGACAGTTTCAGCAGAATGCGTTTGTAGGCCGGCATGCGGCAGGACTCCTCAGGCGGTCAACAGGCGACAGTTTAAAGGGCCGCGTCGCCGGCCCGGCATCCGCGATCGGTCTTAGGGGCCCTTGGCCGCTGCAATCTGGGCAGCGACTTCGGCAGCGAAGTCATCGGTCTTTTTCTCGATGCCTTCCCCGACCACGTACAACGTGAAGGCCTTGACCTGCGTGGCACGCTCCTTGAGCATCTGTTCGACGGTCTGCTTGTCGTTCTTGACAAACGTCTGGTTCAGCAGGGAAACCTCCTTCAGGAACTTCTGCACCGAGCCCTCGACCATCTTGGCGACGATTTCGGCAGGCTTGCCGGACTCGGCGGCCTTCTCGGCTGCAATCTTGCGTTCCTTGTCCACCAGCGCGGCCGGCACGTTGGCTTGGGACAACGCGGCGGGCTTCATCGCGGCCACGTGCATTGCCACGTCCTTGGCGGCAACTGCGTCGCCGTCAAACTCGACAATCACGCCGATGCGAGTGCCATGCAGGTAGCTGGCCAGCTTGCCGCCGTTGGCATATCGCTGGAAGCGGCGGATGGCCATGTTCTCGCCGATCTTGCCGATCAGCCCCTTGCGGACATCCTCGAGCGTCGGGCCAAAGCCGTCTTGGGCGTAGGCCAAGGACGACAGCGCGGCGACGTCGGCCGGATTGTGCTCGGCCACCAAACGCGCACAGGCCGTCGTGAAGGCCAGGAACGACTCGTTCTTGGATACGAAGTCGGTCTCGCAATTGACTTCAACCAGCGCGCCCGTGCTCCCGTTAACCGCTGCGCTGACCACGCCCTCGGCGGTCACGCGCGAAGCGGCCTTGCCGGCCTTGTTGCCGAGCTTGACGCGCAGAATCTCCTCGGCGCGATCGGCATCACCACCGGCCTCGGTCAGCGCTTTCTTGCACTCCATCATCGGCGCGTCGGTCTTGGCTCGAAGTTCGGCCACCATGCTTGCGGTGATTGCGGGCATTTCAACTCTCTTTCATTGGCTGGAAAAAAGGGGCCTGTTGCAGCCCCTTCGGATCGATCCGCGCATGCGATTCGATCAGGCGTCTTCGCTGACCTCGACGAACTCGTCGCCGCCGGCGGACACCGCCTGCACCACCTCATTGGTGGCATTGGCCTTGCCCTCAAGGACAGCGTCGGCGATGGCACGCGCATACAGCGCGACCGCCTTGGCAGAGTCGTCGTTGCCCGGAATGACGTAATCGATACCGAGCGGCGAGTGGTTGGTGTCGACAATGCCGATCACGGGGATGCCCAGCTTGATCGCCTCGGCGACCGCGATCTTGTGGTATCCGACGTCGATGACGAACATCGCATCGGGCAGGGCGTTCATGTCCTGAATGCCGCCAATGTCCTTCTCGAGCTTGGTGATCTCGCGCTGGAACATCAGCGCTTCCTTCTTCAGCGCGGGCTGGGTGCCGGCATCGACCTGGGCCTGCATTTCCTTGAGCTTCTTCAGCGACGCCTTGACCGTCTTGAAGTTGGTCATCATGCCGCCGAGCCAACGCTGGTCGACATAGGGCATGCCCGCGCGCTTGGCCTCCAGGGAGATCACGTCACGCGCCTGCCGCTTGGTGCCGATCATGAGGATCGAACCGCGCTTTGACGCCAGCTGACGCACGAACTTCAACGCAGCCTCGAACATCGGCTGCGTCTTCTCGAGGTTGATGATGTGGATCTTGTTGCGATGGCCGTAGATGTACGGAGCCATCTTCGGGTTCCAGAAGCGTGTCTGGTGTCCGAAATGGACGCCGGCTTCCAGCATTTCGCGCATGTTGACAGACATGAAAACTCCAAAAAGGTTGGGTCTAGAATCCGGCGCGAATCGCAACGTGCCAGGCACTCTGGCCCGACGTTGCGACACCTTTCGATGGCCGGCTTCGCGATTTGTCTTCTCCGGCGCAAGTCGAGTTCCGATTCAACGCCGGGAAAAACCCGTAGATTATAGCAGCCGCGCCACCCATGCCGATTGACCTGACACAGGCTGCCGCTGACATCGCAGCCGGCCGACTCAGCGCGCGGATCGCTCTCGATTCGGCCCTCGAACAGGCCCGCGCCTCTGCGAATCGGCACAGCTTCGTGCGCCTGTTCGAGCCGCAGTCGCTGGCTGCCGCACGGGCGATCGATGGCCTGCGCGAGGCCGGTGTGCCCCTGCCACCGCTCGCAGGCTTGGCTGTGTCTGTGAAGGATCTGTTCGATGTCGCCGGCCAGCCGACCACGGCGGCGTCACGCTCCCTGCAAGGCGCGCACCTGGCTGCCCAGGATTGCCCCGCGGTCGCGCGACTGCGCATGGCCGGCGCCGCGCTGGTCGGGCATACCAACATGAGCGAATTCGCCTTCTCGGGCGTGGGCATCAACCCGCACCATGGCACGCCGGCCAACCCTGCGACATCTGCACTCGACGCTGAGCCGCGCATCCCGGGCGGGTCGACCTCGGGCGGCGCGGTATCCGTGGCCACCGGCGCGGCCTGGGCAGCGCTCGGATCGGACACCGGAGGCTCGATACGCATTCCAGCGGCACTGCAGGGACTGGTCGGCTTCAAGAGCACCGCCATGCTGGTGCCGACGCAGGGCGCGATACCGCTCTCCACCACACTGGACACGGCCTGCGCCGTCACGCGATCGGTACGCGATGCCGTGCTGCTGCACCAGATCCTTGCTGCACGCCAGGTGCGGCTGGAGACACGCAAGTTGTCTGGCTGGCGCCTGGCGTTGCCGCAAACCGTGATGCTTGATGCACTGGAGCCCACAGTGGCCCAGGCGATCGAGCGCGCAATCGGCACGCTACGCGCCGCCGGGGCTCACATCGAAGTGATCGCGCTGCCCGAGCTTGCCGACGCTGCCTCACTGCAACGCGGCGGCGGCTTCTCTGCGGCAGAGAGCTGGGCCTGGCATCGCCACCGACTGGCCGCCCACGCTGACGCTTACGACCCTCGCGTGGCCCTGCGGATCCGCCGCGGCGAAGCCATCGGCGCCGCCGATTACATCGACCTCGTGAACGAGCGACGAACCTGGATCGATCGCACCGCGTCGGCATTGGCCGGCTTCGACGCCCTGCTGTCGCCCACGCTGCCGATCGTCGCGCCGCGGATCCAGCCCTTGATCGACAGCGACGACGCCTTCTTCGCCACCAATGCCGCGCTGTTGCGCAATCCGTCCCTCGTGAACCTGCTCGACGGTTGCGCGCTGTCGCTGCCGTGCCACCGGGCGGGCGAGTGGCCCGTGGGTCTGATGGTCTGGGGCGCGGCGATGACGGACGATCGCGTGCTGTCGGCTTCGCTGGCGATCGAACAAGTCTTGCAAGGCGGCGCGTGATGCGCATCGCGGTCATCGGCGCCGGCATCGTCGGCGTGTGTACCAGCTATGAACTCGTGGCCGACGGGCACCAGGTCACGCTGTTCGAGCGCCGCGGCAGTGTCGCCGTCGAGACCAGTTTCGCCAACGCCGGCGTGCAGGCGCCAGGCTATGTGACGCCATGGGCGGCGCCGGGCATGCTGCGCAAGGTCCTGGGCCAGCTGGGTCGACGCGACGCCGCCGTGCGCTTGGCCTCGCTGCCGGGGACCGCCTTGACGGCATGGCTCTGGCGCTGGTGGCGCGCCTGCGCCATGCCCGAGTACCTGGCCAACCGCAGCGCCATGCTCGCGCTGGCAGACGTCAGCCTGGCACGCACGCGCGAGCTGTCCGCTGCCTTGCAGATCGACTACGAGCGATCGCACGGCTTCCTGGTCTTGTTGCGCAGCGAGAAGGAGTTGGCGCAGATCCGTACGGGATTGGCGCTGCTGGCCGAGTTGAACGTCGGATTCCACCTTGTCGACGCCGCAGTATGCCGACGCATCGAGCCCGCCCTGGACGAGGCCACGGCGCTGCGCGCGGGCATCCACCTGCCCGGCGGTGACGTCGGCAACTGCCGTCAGTTTGCGCATGGCTTGAAGAACGAGCTGCAACGCCGCGGCGTCGAATTCCGATTCGGCCACGCCGTGCAGCGCCTGGTGCCCGGCAAGACGGTGGGTGTGGAAAGCGTCTTGCTTGCCTCCGATGTCGAGTGGTCGGGGACAACGCCGGGCCATGCCGTGGAAAAGTGCAGGGACGACTATGACGCCGTGGTCGTCTGCGCCGCACTCGGGGCCGCCCCCCTGCTGCGCCCGCACGCCGTCACTCTGCCCCTGCAGCCGGTG
Organism: Burkholderiales bacterium; assembly: GCA_031421955.1. Taxonomy (GTDB): domain Bacteria; phylum Pseudomonadota; class Gammaproteobacteria; order Burkholderiales; family Burkholderiaceae_C; genus CADEEN01. The sequence goes on along the minus strand of JANOPR010000548.1, from coordinate 2,502 downwards.
TTCGGCTACTCGATCACGCTGCCGATCCGCCACTTCGAGGCCCATCCCGACGTCGGGCCACGTGCGGCACTGATGGACGAGCGCTACAAGGTGGCCATCAGCCGACTCGGCGACCGCGTGCGCGTAGCCGGATGCGCAGAGTTGGGCGGCACACACACGAACCTGGCGCCCGCGCCGATTGCAACGCTGCACCGCGTGCTGCAGGACTGGTTCCCCAGTGCGGCGCGGCACTCGCAGGCCCAGACCTGGAAAGGCGCGCGCCCCATGCTTCCCGATGGTCCGCCCGCCATCGGTGCGTCCGGCGTGCCAGGCGTGTGGCTCAACACCGGCCACGGCTCGAGCGGCTGGGCGCTGGCATGCGGCAGCGCGCGGATGGTCGCGGATGCGATCAGCGGACGCCCCCCCGTCGTGGACCCCGCGCGCTTCTCGCCGCTTCGCTGGCGCTAGCGACGACAATGGGCACTGCAATGAACGGCCCGCAATCCATCACCGGTCGCGAACGCTCCTGGCCGCTGCACGACAGTGCCGGCTCACGTCAGGTCGAGCTGCTCTGCGCAGCGCGCAGCCGGCCGCACGGCCTGATGCAACGCGCCGGCCATGGTCTGGCGCGGCTGGCCCTGGCGCTGGCGCCCCATGCCGAGCGCATCTGGATCGCCACCGGGCCGGGCAACAACGGCGGCGACGGTTTCGAGGCGGCCATGCACCTGCATCGCGCCGGCAAGCGCGTCAGCGTCACCGATGTCGGCGTGGCCACGCGTCGCCCGGCCGATGCCGCAGCTTCGCTGTTGCGAGCGCAGGAGGCAGGTGTGGCCATCCAGACCGGGCTGCCGCCAAACGCGCACGCCGATCTGGCCATTGATGCCCTGCTCGGCCTGGGCACCACGCGCGGCCCCGAGGGTGCCCTTGCCGAGGCGGCGCGGCTGCTCAATGCACATGCCGGCACGCGGCTGGCGGTCGACCTGCCCACCGGACTCGACGCCGACCGTGGCACGGTACTCGGGGAGCAGGCGGTCATGGCCACGCACACGCTGTGTCTGCTGACCCTCAAGCCCGGTGTGTTCACGGCACAGGGCCGCGACCATGCGGGTCAGGTGTGGTTCGACGCCCTGGACATGGGCGACGTGGCCTCGCAGGTGCCGCCGCGCGCATGGCTCGCGAGTGGCGACAGGGGCGCGCTGCAGATGGCACGCCGGCATGCACAGCACAAGGGGAGTTTTGGCGACGTGATCGTCATCGGGGGCGCACCAGGCATGACCGGCGCGGTACTGCTGGCCGGCCGTGCGGCCCTGGCTGCGGGTGCGGGGCGCGTCTATGTGTGCGCGTTCGATGCGGCTGCGCCCGGCCATGACGTGGCGTGGCCCGAGCTGATGCTGCGCCCGGATCTCTGGCGCGCGGCGCCCGCATTGCTGTCTGCGGCGACCGTCGTCTGCGGATGCGGCGGCGGCGAAGCGGTGCGCGAGGCATTGCCCGTCGTGCTGACGCGGGCCTATCGCTTGGTACTTGACGCCGATGCACTGAACGCGATCGCCGGCGACAGCACGCTGCAAACGCTGCTCAGTGCACGCCGGGGCCGCGGGCTGGCCACGGTGCTGACGCCTCACCCGCTCGAAGCGGCACGCCTTGCCGGTGCCCTCGGCAGCGCTGCGGTCCAGGCCGACCGCCTCGGGCTGGCCGAGCACCTCGCCGCCCGGTTTGGCTGCACCGTGTTGCTGAAGGGTTCCGGCAGCGTGATCGCGACACCGCAACAGGCCACCGCTGTCAACGCCAGCGGCAACCCAAGGCTGGCCAGCGCAGGAACCGGTGATGTATTGGCCGGATGGCTTGGCGGCCTTTGGTCCGCAAGTGGGGCTCCTGGCACACCACCGGACGCGCACGTGATGGCGCAGGCGGCCGCATGGCAGCATGGTGCCGCAGCCGACTCAGACAACGCGCAAGGCCCGTTGACTGCGACTCGCCTGCTGCGGCGACTGGCCGCCGCCAGCTGACCCCGGCTCAGCGGCTCTTCTTGCTGCTGCGCGGCGGCGCCTTCTTCGCACCGCGGCTGGCGCGGGCGCCTGCCTCGTGCTTGCCGGCCGCCGTCGTTGCCTTGCGCTGGCGCGTGGCTTTCCTGACCGCGACATCACTCTTCTTCACTGCCGCCAACTCGTCGACCGCGCGACCAGGTGCGCCGCGCGGCGTGGCCTTGCCACGCTGGCCCTTGACCGACACACGGCCGTCATGGTCATCGCGAACCAGCCGGAAATCGATCTTGCGGGCATCGAGGTCGACCCGGCTGACCTGCACGGTGAGCCGCGCGCCGGCTCCATAACGGACGCCCGTACGCTCGCCGCGCAATTCCTGACGCGCCTCGTCGAACCGGTAGTAGTCGCCGCCGAGTTCGGTGATGTGCAACTGCCCCTCGACAAACAGGGCATCGAGCTGAACGAACAGTCCGAACGTCGTCGCCGCCGTGACGGTGCCTGCGAACTCTTCACCCAGGCGGTCGCGCATGTAGCGGCACTT
>JANOPR010000547.1:0-2253 GCA_031421955.1 Burkholderiales bacterium | reverse complement strand
GCGCGCTGCTGGCAGGCGCGCATGCGATGGACCGGCACTTCGCTACCGCGCCGCTCGAGCGCAACCTGCCCGCGCTGCTGGGTCTGCTCGACATCTGGTACCGCAATTTCCACGCTTTCAGCAGCCGTTCGGTGGCGCCGTACCACCAGGGCCTGGCGCGCCTGCCCGCCTATCTGCAGCAACTCGAGATGGAGAGCAACGGCAAGCGCGTCGATCTGGCTGGCGAGCCACTGCCGATGGCCACCAGCCCGGTGGTCTGGGGCGAGCCCGGCACCAACGGCCAGCACGCCTATTTCCAGATGCTGCATCAGGGCAGCGACGTGATCCCGGTCGAGTTCATCGCCGTCAAGACGCCTGCTCACGCGCTGATCGACCAGCACCAGAAGCTGCTGGCCAACTGCCTGGCACAGAGTCAGGCGCTGATGCTGGGCAAGACCGTCAACGAAGCGCTGGCAGAAGCCGCGCCCACGGCCGGCCAGCGCATCGACGCGCGCACGCTGGCCGCGCACCGCAGCTTTCCGGGCAACCGGCCGAGCACCACGCTCGTGCTGGACGCGCTGACGCCGCGCTCGCTCGGCGCCTTGATCGCGATGTACGAGCACCGCGTATTCGTCAGCGGCGCGATCTGGGGCATCAACAGCTTTGACCAATGGGGCGTCGAGCTGGGCAAGGCCCTGGCCAGCCGGCTGTTGCCGCGGCTGGCGTCGGGCGACACGGCGGGGCTTGACGGCTCGACCGCGGCATTGCTCAGCCGCCTTCGCCGATGACGCGCCGCACGTTGGTGTTTGACATCGGCGGCGTCATCGTGCGTTGGCAACCACTGCATTTGATTCAACAGTTCCTCCCGCAGCAGGCGCCTGACGAACGCAGCGCCAGGGCGGTCGCGGCGGACGTCTTCCAGGGTCATGCGCCAGGCGACGATTGGGCCGAGTACGACCTGGGCCGTGTCGAGCCCGATGCGCTGGCCCAGCGCATCGCGGCGCGCACAGGCTACGCCGTGCCGAGCCTGCGGGCGTTGATTGCTGCGGTTCCCGAGCACATCCAGCCGATGCCGGCCAGCGTGGCCCTGCTCGAACGTTTGCGTGCCGCCGGTCACCGCCTGACGCTGCTGTCAAACATGCCGGTGCCCAACGCGGCGTACCTCGAGGCCCATCACGCCTGTTTTGGCTGGTTCGAGGCCCGCGTGTATTCGGGTCGCGTCGGCTTGATGAAACCCGATCGTGCAATGTTCGAGCACGCATTCACGGCGCTTGGGCTCGATCTTGCCCACATGCTGTTCATCGACGACAACGCGGTCAACGTCGAAGTCGCTCGCGGCCTGGGCTGGCCCGCGCTGCGCTTCGACAGTGCGGCGCAATGCGAGGCCGATCTGCGCCGCGACGGCTGGCTCTGAAGCGCCGGCGTCTATGCACGGCTGCTGCGCGATCAGCCAGTAGTCAGCCCGCGCAACGCCTGCTCGGCGGCCTCGCGCGCCTGCGCGACCACGCGCTGTTTCCACCAGTCGGTGTCGGTGTAAAAGGCATCGCGCACGCGCCGCTTGATGGCCGCCCGCAGCGCTGCGTCGGCCTCGGGGTGGCATTCGAGCCAGTGGTCGCCGCGCAGCGCGTCGATCACTTCCATCACCGGCTCGGTGCCGTACTCGAGCGCGATGCCGGTGTACTCGGCCTGCGCGCACTCCTGGTAGGCGGCCAGCCACATCAGGCCGCTGAGCAGGGCAGAGGTGGAGCTGCCGTCGTAAATCGAGGTCACTTCCGGCCCCCACCAGGCACGCGCGCGCGCGATCGCCTGGGCGTCGTCGCGGCAGGCAAAGATGCGCTCGGCGTGCCCACTGGGCCCCAGGCCGGTGTGCACGTCGATCCAGCCCAGGCGCGCGCAGCGCTGGCCGTGCTCCTGCAGCACATGGCGCAGCGTCACATGGCTCCAGGTCGGGTTCACACCACCGTAGAACAGGCCCAGCGGATGGGTGTGCTGGCCGCTGGTGATGGCGGCCTGCGTCGCGTCCATGCCATGCGCCGCCACGTGGCGTTCGATCGCCGCCCGCACTTCGGCCGACGGCGGCCAATGCTCGGGCACCAGCAGGTGCGCCAGTTCGTCGTAGCCCGGGTTGGCCGGCAGCGGCTGCGAAAAGTCGTGAAAGTTGCGGTTCAGGTCGACGTTCTCGTGCGTGACCCGGCGCCACCACGAAAAGCCGTAGGGGTTGAGCCCATGGATGTAGAGCACGGCCACGCCGGCATCCACCGCGGCGCGCCGCCA
>JANOPR010000546.1:0-2805 GCA_031421955.1 Burkholderiales bacterium | reverse complement strand
CGGTCGGGGTCTGCGTGCAAAAGACCAGCGAGGCCGAAGCCCTGGTCAACGCGGGCGTCGCCAACGTCTTCATCACCAACGAGGTCATCGACCCCCTCAAGCTTGCCCGCGTTGCCGCGCTGGCGCAGCGTTGCTCGCTGGGCATTGCAGTCGACAGCGCGCGGGGCATCGAGCGCCTGGCCGCCGCGACGCAGGCCGCCAACAGCCAGCTTGACGTCTTCGTCGAGATCGACGTCGGCCATGGCCGCTGCGGTGCCGATCCGCGGCAGGCCGGCGCGCTGGCGCGCGCGGTGGTCAAGGCCGGGCTGCGTTTTGCGGGACTGCAGGCATATCACGGCCGGGCACAGCACCTGCGCACGGGCATCGAACGTGCGGCGGCCATCGGCCTGGCGGCGGCCTGTGTGCGCCAGGCGCAGGCAGCGATCGCGGCGGCAGGATTGACCTGCCCGCTGGTCACGGGCGCCGGCACCGGGACATTCACTCACGAAGCGGCCACCGGGCTCTGGGGTGAATTGCAGGCCGGCTCCTATGTGTTCATGGACGCCGACTATGCAGCCAACGCAGCGGCGCCCGGCGAGCTGCGTTTCGAGCATGCGTTGTTCATCCGGACCCAGGTCATCAGCCGCAGCGACGAGCACGCCGTGGTCGATGCCGGGCACAAAAGCCATGCCATCGACAGCGGCCTGCCGCGCGTCTGGGGCCGCGAGGACCTGGTCTTTGCCAACGGCGGCGACGAGCACGGCATCTTGCGCCCGCGCGCGGCCGCGGCGCCCTTGCCCGATCTTGGAGACACCGTGTGGCTGGTGCCCGGCCACTGCGACCCGACGGTCAATCTGCACGACACGATGCTTGGCGTGCGCGGCGGGCTCGATGACGGCACCGTCGAGCGCGTGATCCGCGTGGACGCCCGCGGCTGTGTGAGCTGAGGCTGCGGGGTTGACCTGCCCAGCAGGCGGCCTATGCTGTACGGACGATCATTGAGGGAGTGCGACATGGCGATCAAGCGCATGACCAAGGCCGACCACCCCCAGTCCTTCGGTGTCTTCAAGCCCGTCGGCCACGTGGTCGTCGCCATGCCCGACGACGAGAGCGCGGCCAACGCGGTGCGCGACCTGCGCGCGGCAGGCTTTGCAGCTGAAGACATTCTCGAATACTCCGCCGCGGAGGAGGGCGACGAGATGGATCGCATGCTCTCGCACGCCAGCGCGTTCGCCGGCTTCGGCTACGAGGTGGCATTGATGCGCAAGTACCAGGCACTGGCCAAAGACGGGGCGAGCTGGCTGATCGTGTTCGCGCCCGAAGACAGCCAACACCAGCGCGTGGCCGAAGTCGTGAAGGCGCACGGCGCCTTGATGGCCGAGAAGAACCACCGGCTCGTGATCGAGGATTTGCTCTAGCGCCCGATCGCACCCGAGCTCGCAAGGCGTACAGACCCGGGTCGCTGGGAGACCGGCCGCGTCGCGGCGGGGCGACGCAGTACGCCGGGCAACGTCACGCCGAGCCCGCGTGTACGCGCAGCCGCCTCAAAACTTGAACTTCATGCCCACGCTGTAAAGCGTCACGCCTTCGCCGCGGCCGACGCTGCCGTCAAGCTGGATGCCCTTGACGATGTCGCCACGCGCGCCGACCTGCCAGCTCGGCTTGCTGCCCTGGGCGCCGAACCATTCGATGTGCGGCGTCACGGCGCCGTACTCGCGCTCGATGGCCACGCCCCAGGTTCCGACTGCCGACTGCCCGGATGTTTTCAGACTTCCCAGATTGAGGTGCAGATTGCCCAGTGCGGTGGCATTGCAGCTGAGCAGGCCGGTGATGAAGCCCACATTTGCGCTGGCGCCGCTGCCGCTGGCGCGCGCCGCACCGAGTGACGCGCCGACGTTGCAGCCCTTGTCCTGGCTCGGTGAGAACAGCCATTTGAGCTGCACGGCGCTGCCGCTGATGTCGTTGGTGGAGTCGCGGGCCAGCAACGCCGCGATCTCCAGGCCGTCGGCAAGCGCGTAGGCCGGTGAGAGGCTCAGCGACGAGGCGCCGCCCGCGCGGGCAGCCCAGACTTCGACATGGCCTTCCCCTTTGGCGTTGGTGCCCGCGTCATCGACGCTCAGGGGCCGGCCGGCCAGGGCCGCGCTGCTCGCCGCCGCGAGGCCGACGATGCTCAGGTGGCGCAGGGCGCTCTTCAATTGGCAGGCTCGTTTCACCAGGTTGTTCCCTTTGGTGCTTCGGTTCAGAACAAACTGTCGCCGCTCCTGGGCGGCGCCACGCCCAGGTGCCGGTAGGCTGCCAAGGTGGCGATGCGCCCGCGAGGTGTGCGCTGCAAGTAGCCCTGCTGGATCAAGTACGGCTCGATCACGTCTTCGATCGTGCCGGCCTCTTCGCCGATCGCCGCCGCGACGTTCTCCAGGCCGACCGGGCCGCCATCGAAGCGGTGCACCACCGCTTCGAGAAATTTGCGGTCCATCACGTCCAGCCCCAACACATCGACGTCGAGCATGGCCAGTGCCGCGTCAGCCACCGCCTTGTCGATGTGGCCGCTGGCCTTGACGTCGGCGAAGTCGCGCACGCGGCGCAACAGGCGGTTGGCGATGCGCGGCGTACCGCGCGAGCGGCGTGCGATCTCCATCGCGCCGGGGGCATCGATCGGCACCGCGAGCAGGCCGGCCGAGCGGTGCACGATGCGCCCCAGCTCCTCGGCGGTGTAGAACTCCAGCCGGGCGACGATGCCGAAGCGGTCGCGCAGCGGGTTGGTCAGCATGCCTGCGCGCGTGGTCGCGCCGACCAGGGTGAAGGGCTGCAGATCGAGCTTGATCGAAC
>JANOPR010000545.1:0-7618 GCA_031421955.1 Burkholderiales bacterium | reverse complement strand
GACGGGCGCGGGCTGCGCGGGTGCCGCGCCCGCCGCCGCGGCCACGATGTTGTACTGGCCGGCAATGCCTTCGACCGTCGCCTTGCCCGCCGCGAAGTCGGCCGCCACGGCCTGGCCGGGCTGGATGCGGCGCAGCAGGATCGCGTTTTCGACCTTGAATTCGAAGCGCCGCTGCGTGGCCTTGTCCTGCGCGCTCACGTTGCCGGTGCGCGTGTTGATCGAGACGACGGCGCAGCAAGGCTCAGCCGCCCAAGCCGGGGCGGCCGTCAGCAGCGTCGCGGCGCAGATGGCCGCGCGCAATGCACTTTTCGCTTGGAAGGTCATGTCGGTCTCCAGTTGAATCTGGCGCCACCGGCGAGCACCGGGACAGCAAGGACGCTCGGCCGCGAGCGTGCATCTTTGGGTTGGTTCACGACGGCCTCGTTCACGGCATGGACAGGATCTTCAGCACCTGTTGCTGGACGCCCGGATCCCAGAGCACCTCGGCGTGGTTGAGGTTGTTCGTGGTGTGAGTCACGTTCGAGAAAATTGCCTTCGGCAACTGGGCGCTCACGTCGGTGACGAGGCCGTCACCCTTTCCCAGCTTGATTTCCTGGACGATGTCGCGCAGCTTGTCGAACATCGGCGACAGGCCGGCGATCTCGACCGGGTTCGCTTCCCACTTGAAGTACTTGTCAAAGCCGCTGAACTGCGGCACCGCGCTCTCGGCCGTGAACATCCACATGTAGAGGCGGTAGTAGCGGGGGTTGGTGCCGCCGAAGGTGTAGTACTTGATGTGCGCGAGTTGCTTCTCGCCACTCTCCAGCGCGCGAAAGAGTGGCCCGCCGGGCATCAGCTCCCTTGATTCGTCGCCGCCGCCGGCACTCGTGTTCTCGGTCACGAACTTCGTCAGTGGGCGCGCCGCCTCGACGACGAGGTCACGAAGCTGCGCCTTCGTCTCCTGGGGCAGGGGCAGCGGCGCGGCGAGATCGGTCACTTCGGCGACGATCTGGCTCGCCGCGCGCGCCATCTCGCTGCCGTGATGGGGCGTGTGGAGCGTGATGACCCAGCGCACGCGCCCCATGTCCTTTTCCTGCTCCTTGAGCAGCCGCCGGATCACCAGCCCGCCGCGGCTGTGCGCAAGCAGCGCGATGGGCGGTGGCGAGGCGGGATCGAGAGCGGCGGTGTCGATGCGAAACTTGTTGTAGGCCTCGACAGCAGACTGGTATGCCCTCTCGAAGCTCGGTCCTCTCTGGGTCCAGGTGGCGACGGTGAAGCCCTGCTGCTTGAGCAGTGCGACGTAATTGTTCCCGTTCACCTCGGCAGCGGGGATCTGGTCCGACTTGCCAATCTTGAAGATGCCGACTCCCGGCGACTCCTTCTTGGCACTGACCGCCTTGGGCGACTGACTGTAGTTGTACGTCAGCTGGTCGTGGGATGCCGGCATCGTCCAGTTCCACTCGCCCTGATGCAGACCGTGGAACAGCAGCACGGCCGGCCGCCCGGCCTTGCCGCACTCGAAGCGGCGGTCACTGCCGGCAGCGCGCCACCAATCCGAACCGCACACGTTCCCCGCACGCGGGGACTGCGGCTGTTGCGCCAGCAGCGGCGAGCCGCCGATGGCGGGTGCCGCCGGCGGCCGCTGCGCCGGTGGCAGGGGTGATGGCGCGGCACCGATCGCGGGCGCGGCCGGCGCACGCGTCAGTGAGGGCGCGGGGCTTGGCGTCGCACCGATGCCACCGGCAGGCGGCGCTTGTGGCGCGGGCGGCGGTGCCGCCCCGATCACCCCGGCCGGCGCGCGCGGCGCGGTCGGCAGGGCGGGCTGGACCGGCGCCACACCCGGCGCCGCAGCGACGGGCGCGGGCTGCGCGGGTGCCACGCCTGCAGCCGCGGCCACGATGTTGTACTGGCCGGCGATGCCATCGATCGTCACCTTGCCTGCGGCCATGTCGGCGGTGACCGCCTGCCCGGGCTGGATGCGGCGCAGCAGGATGGCGTTGTCGACCTTGAACTCGAAGCGGCGCTGGGTGGCCTTGTCCTGCGCGGTCACGACGCCACTGCGCGTGTCGACGGACACCACGCCGCAACAAGGCGAAGCCGCCCAGGCCGGGGCCACCGTCAGCAGGGTCGCGGCGAAGATCGCGGCGTGCAATGCGCAGTTCAACTTAAGAGTCATCTCGTTCACCTTGTGAGCTCAGGCCACGGCTGGCTTGGCGGTGGTGCGATGCCGGGCGACAGTGCCCGCCAGGCGGTCGCCCACGTGGCTCAAAGCCTCTCGTCCTTGAAGTTGTTGCTCTCGTCGGATTCCTCGATTGCGTGGTGGCGGTCGAGGATGATGCGCACGGCCGTGCGGTTGGACGACAGGACGCTGCCACCGACATGGAAACTGGTGGTCTGGCCCGGAGCCAGGGCCGGAATCGTCGTGACCGGAACGAGCTCCGGCCACCCGTTCACGGGCCAGGGCGATCCAGGCAGCGAAGTGGCCCAGACCTGGGTCGCTGGCGATGGCGCGTTGCCCTGGTTGACGATCGTCACCTTGGGCGAGTAGGTCTCCCCCGCCACGCCCGAGTAGTCGCGGCTGATGCTCTTGATCGCCAGGTCCGGGCAGGGACGCGCGCTGTTGGCCGCTTCGGTGACGTTGTTGTCGTCACGAAACTCCTTGACCTGATTCTGCGGATCGACGACGACCTTGAGATTGCGCGTCTCCAGGCACTTGGGTTTGGGCAGCGTGGCAGGGATGTTCTCCTTGAAAATCTTCGTCTGCTTGCCTCCGATGCTCGGCTGGAAGACCGACTTGATCATGCTGGACCCGATGTAGATATCGATCCTGATCGGCGGGCCGGGTGGCGCAGCAGGCGCTTGCGTTGCGAGGACTGCCCCAGCCCCCCGTTGCCCCGCGGCGTTCACCGGGGCGTTGACACCCACTTCGCCTCGGTTGACCAGGTTGAAGGTGATCTCGCCCAAGCTGGTCAGGCCGAGGTCCGTCGCCACGAGGTCGGAGGCCATCGACAACCCCAGGACTTCGGGGTTGATCGGCTGGGCCTGGTTCTGCAAGCCGGCCTGCCCGGTTGTGGTCGGCGTGGGCGAGCCGCCGAGGGCCGGTGCCGTCAGAGGCCGCTGCGCCGGTTGCAGGGGTGATGGCGCGGCAGCGATCGCGGGGGCTGTTGGCGCACGCGTCAATGAGGGTGCGGGGCTTGGCGCCGCACCGATGACACCGGCAGTCGGCGCTTGTGGCGATGGCTGCGCGGGCGCCACGCCGGCCGCCGCGGCCACGATGTTGTACTGGCCGGCGATGCCATCGAGCGTCACCTTGCCTGAGGCCGTGTCCGCAGTCACTGCCTGTCCGGGCTGGATGCGACGCAGCAGGATCGCGTTCTCGACCTTGAACTCGAAGCGGCGTTGCGTGGCTCTGTCCTGTGCGCTCACGATGCCGCTGCGCGTGTCGACGGACACGACGGCGCAGCAGGGCTCACCCGCCCAGGCCGGGGCCGCCGTCAGCAGGGTCGCGGCGCAGATCGCTGCGTGCAGTGCGTTTTTCGCTTGGAAGCTCATGGGGCTCTCCCGATGAAGTGAAGTCAGACCGCGCCGGGCGCGCGCTCGATGGCTGGGCGGCGGCGCACCACGGTGCCCGCCAGGCGGTCGCCCAGGCGCTGGTTCTGCTTGGAACTCCACACCACGATCGCGCCGACCAGGTAGAAGAAGAGGCCATCGACCAGCCGGAGCACGTTGCGCACCACCGATTCGCGCATCGTGATGGCGCTGCCGTCGAGCTTGACGACCTGCAGTCCGACCAGTTTCTTGCCCACCGTGTCGCCGTTGCGCGCCTCCAGCACCACGTAGTAGCCGATCGCCACCACCAGCCAGATGAAGAACGGCCCGCCGGTCAGCTCGAAGCCGCCGTCCTTGGTGCCGCCCGTGACCAGCGCCAGGCCGTAGCCGAGGGCGAACAGAATGACGCCGTCGACGATGGCGGCCACGGCGCGCAGGCCCACGCCGACGTTGCGGGAGTCAGTCGCCGAGGCGGCTGCGAAGTCTGCACTGGGGGTCGAAGTCGTCATGATCGAGGTCTCCTGGGTGGCTATGGCGCAAGGCTTGCCGCAACGGCACGGCGCCACGTTAAGTGCCGTCGGATTACAGATGAATTACAGATTCGCGGCCTCAGGCTGAACCTGCGCGGGCGGCATTTCGCACCGGCCGCTGGCGCGAAAGCTGGGAATACAACGCGCGCATGGCGGGCGCAGGCTGCGCCCCTGACTGCGCCGCCAAGGCGCGTGCATACCGCTGGTAGGCATCGCGCCCGGCCAGCGGCCGATGCATTGCGCCGCAGCAGGCCATCAGGCCCAGGCACAGGTTCTCGGCAAGTTCGTCAGCATCGACGCCGCGCTGATAGAACGACAGGGCCTGCTCCCAACGTCCCTCGGCGGCGAGCCGCTCTGCCAGCGCGGCACAGGCGCGCACGTAGCGCGCACGCAGACGCGCGCGGGCGCTGCCGATCCAGCCCGCGCCCGGCTCGCCCGCCAGAAAATCCCCGCCGTAGAGCGCCAGGGCGCGCCGGGTCAGTTGCATGCGCTGAGCGTCCTGTGCGCAGCGCGCTGCCTGATCCAGGAGCTTTTCGCAGGCAATGGCATCGCACCAGACCCAACGCGAGTCGATCGCGATTTGACGATCACGATGGACCAGTACCTCGGGCGCACCGAGCAGCCGGCGCAGCCGGTGCAGGTTCACCGCCAGGCAGGATGGCGCCGACGACGCCTTGTCGGGCCACAGTGCATCAGCGACCTGCGCGTCCGCGATGGCGTGTGGGCCCTGAGCGGCCAGCAACTTGAGCAGCGCCAACGGTTTGGCAGGCGTCTTGCGGCCCAGGGCGAGCGGCTCGCCGTGCACGCGAATCGAGAAGCCGCCGAGCGTGATGACGCTGACGATTGGCGTGAGCACGGCACGACGGCGCGGCCGCGCCGACTCGATCGGGATCTGCTTGCGCAACATGACGCCCGCAGTGTCGGCGCGCCCACATTACCGATTGGGTACAGATCGCGCCAGGCGGCGCTCAGGGGATGCGGGCCAGCAGGTCCTGGTAAAGGGCGCGGGTCGCGGCAGCAGGTTGGGCTCGCGACTGGCGCGCAAGCGCCCGTTCGAGCTGGCGGTAGGCGGCAATGCCTTCGGCGGCGTGGCCCAACGCAAGGCCGCAATTCATCAGACCCAGGCACAGTTCCTCGGCCCCCGCGTTGCGCTCGAGACCACGCGCGTACCAGGCTCGAGCTTCGACCCAATGGCCGTCTGCAGCCAGACGCGCCCCTTGTGCGGCTGAAATGCCGACGAATCGGGCGCGCAGGCGCTCACGCGCCTCATGCGCCCACGCCTCGCGTTCCTCGTCCATTTCCAGGTCGCCGCCATACAGCGCCACCGCGCGCTCCACGAGCCGGTGGCGCTCGTCGCCGGCATGGGCCGCGGCCGCCTGGTCGAGCAACCACTCGAAGGCGATGGCGTCGCACCAGACGCGACGCGAATCGACCGCAATTTGATGCGCTCGGTGGCTCACCGTCTTCGTGCCCCCCAGCAGCTGACGCAGACGGTGCAGGTTGACGGCCAGCGCGCGCAGCGCAGCGTCGCCATCCAGATCGGGCCACAGCGCATCGGCCACCTGCGCCTCGGGCAATTCGCGCGCACCATGCACAGCCAGGTACTTGAGGAGTTCGAGCAGTCGCGCCGGCCGTTTGCGCCCGAAGCGCAGCGGCTGGCCGTCGACACGGATCTCGAAACGGCCCAGCGTGAACACCCGCACGCGCTGGGTTTGCGGGTCGTCGTTGGCGACGTCGGGCGAGCGATGCAGGGCCTCCACGATCCCGCCCACGAACTGCGCATCCACGCCCAGGCCGCTGGCTTCCGCGCTCAGGCGTGCGATCGAGTTCGGGCTCCAACTGGCCAGCGCGCCGCGCTGGTCTTCGCGGCCGGACGACAAGGTGCGTCGCAGCGCCTCGTTGAGTCGCGCCGGCTCGGTGGGCTGCTCGGCCCCGTACCCCGCAGCGTGCGTGCCCTGGCCCAAGGCGTTACGGATGGCGCTCACGCCGTGGCGCGACTGGTCGCCGATGTGGCGAGCCCGCGTCGTGTAGCCCAGCCGCGCTGCGTAGGCTTCGTGGAAGCGCTGGTAGGTCTCGAAGGCCCGCGCCGGCTCGCCCGCCTGCGCGTAGCACCAGGCCAGCGTTTCCACGATGCGGGGTTGCAGGGGAACGTGCAGTTTCTTCAAGGAAACGACATTGTTTCGCGCCCTCTCCAGCAGGGCGATCGCGGCGCTCAGGTCGCCTGCCTTGGCGACGATGGAGCCGTCGATCCACTCGATGTTGGCGGCCTCATGTGCGTCGCCCGCCGGCGCCGCATGTTGCCGCGCAAGTGCGAGCCAGCGCCGTGCGCCGTCCAGGTCGCCGTCGTGCGCCGCCGCTTCGGCCGAATTGATGTAAAGCGCGAAGTCGCTGCCGGGATCGCGAAAGCGCTCGGCACGCAGCTTGGCAAGCAGCTCGGTCGCCTCGCCGAGGCGGCCCAGAAAGCGCAGGGCCAGGGCGACATTGATTTCCACGCGCCGCATCAGGATGGCGTTGTCGAATCCCTGGCACAGCGCCACCGCGCGCCGGGCCGCATGCAAGGACTCGTGCCAGTCGTCGATGACGCCCAGGGTGGTCGACAGATTCAGCAGCACCACCGCCAAGGGTGGCGGCGAGCCGCACTGTTCGAGCAGCATCAGGTTGACGTAGTGGTGGTGCAGGACGCGATCGACATCGCCCTGACGACCGTAGGCGAGCGCCAAGGCGTGGTAGATGAGAAAGTAGTCCAGCGGCGCGGCGGTGGCCGATCGCGCGCAGGACTTTGCGATGCCCTCGAGCTGCACCGCCGCGGTCTGGGCCAGGCCACGCATGATGTCCAGGTAGGCATGGATGACGCCTGCAAGTGCGGCGCCGCGCGGATCGCGCATGTCCTCGAACAGCGTTCTGCTCCGCTCCAGGGTCGCAACCGCCGGTACGAACTCCGCGGCGCGTATCAGGTGATAGGCCAGGCACAGCCCGGCCCATGCGGTGGACAAGTGGTCGCGGTTCGCGTCGAAGGCGCCTTGGGCCAGCTCACGCGAACGCGGTGGCCGACTAACAAACTGCTGCCAGGCCTGTACGCATTCGTCCGGGAGCTCCTCGGGCAACAGAAAGAAGCTGTCCGCAGGACCGACGTGCGCAGCACGATGGCGAGCAGGACTCGGCGGCGTCGTGCGCATGGGACGATTCTGACGCCGACTCAACCGACCGTGTCCATTAATGTGGGGGGGAGGGAGCGGCTGCCGCCTTCGGGCCGCATGCGGCCCATTGCCCACAGGCGCCTGTCAGCCGACCCAGCGCCGGGCGTTGTGGAACATCCTCATCCAGGGGCTCGCGGCGTTGTCGTCAGCGCCGCTCCAGCTCATCTGCACATTGCGGAACACTCGCTCGGGGTGCGGCATCAGCACCGTGAAGCGGCCGTCGGCCGTCGTCACCGCGGTCAGGCCGTCCGGGCTGCCGTTGGGGTCGGCGTGGCCAGCCAGGCGACGCAATTGGTGCTGCAGGCGGGCGAGGGCGGTGCGCGGGCGATCGACATGCCGATGGACGTCCTGCTGGGCAAGCCG
>JANOPR010000544.1:0-4698 GCA_031421955.1 Burkholderiales bacterium | reverse complement strand
CGTCGATCAACAGGCCGATGCACAGCGAGAGCGCCATCATGGTCATGAAGTTCAGCGTGAAGCCGAACAGATACACCGCGATGAAGCTGGAGATGACCGCGATCGGCAGCGTCAGGCCGGTGATGATGGTGCTGCGCCAGGAGTGCAGGAACAGGAACACGATGGCCACCGTCAGCAGCGCGCCCTCGATCAGGGTGTGCTTCAGGCCGTTGAGCGAGCCCTTGACCCAGTCGCTGGAGGCGTAGATCAGGGTCAACTCGACGTCGGGCGGCAGGGTCTTGCGGATCTCGTCGAGGGCCTTTTTCACGGCGTCGCCGGTGACGACGATGTTGGCGTCCTGCTGCTTGAAGATGTTGAAGTTGATCGCCGGCTGGCCGTTGATGCGGGCAAGCGAGTCGGCCTCCTTCTCGCGTTCGATCAACTGGCCCAGGTCGCCCAGCGTCAGCGCCAGGTTGCCGCGGCGCGCCACCACCATCTGCTCGAACTGCTTGGGATCGCGCACCCGGCCTTCGACGCGCAGCAGGGTGTCCTGCGTGCGGTCGTTGAGCAGGCCCACCGGCTGGTCGGCATTGGCCTCACGCAGCGCGGTGGCGATCTCGGCCGGCGTGACGCCGTAGGCGCGCAGGCGCACCGGGTCCAGGTCGATGCGCACCTCACGCGTCACCAGGCCGCTGATGTCCACCCGGGCCACGCCTTCAACGCGCTGCAGCCGCTTGGCGACATTGAGCTCACCGATGATCGACAGCTCGCGCGGGCTGCGCGTCCTGGAGAGCAGCGCCACGTTGACCACCGGCTGGCTGTTGTCGTTGTTGAAGCGCGTGATGTTGGGTGTGCGCACCTCGCGCGGAAACCCCGCCTGCACCGCCGCGACTCGGTCGCGCACCTCCTGCATGGCGCGGGCCATGTCGGCGTCCAGGCCGAACTCGACGCTCAGCGCGCCGCGCCCCTCCTGCGAGCGCGACATGATCTTCTTGACGCCGGCGATGCTGTTGAGCGCCTCCTCGATCGGCTTGATGACCTCGCGCTCGACCGCCTCGGGCGAGGCGCCGGGGTAGTGGACCTCCATCCAGGCGCCGGGAAAGCTGATGTCGGGCATCTGCTCGACACCGAGCTTCGAATACGAAAACAGGCCCAGCACGCACAGCGCCACCATCACCATGACGGCAAACACCGGGTGCTGGATCGAGACTCGGGTGATCCACATGGCCAGACTCCGGTTCTACTTGAGCGTCGGGGCCGACGAGGCGGCCGCCGAAGCCACCGCGGCCGACTTGGCGCTCGCGATCACGGCCTTGGCGCCTTCGCGCAGGCTGTCAAAGCGCGCGGCCAGCACCTGACTGCCGGCGCTCACGCCCTGCAGCACCTCGACGCGGCCCTGGCGCTCGTCGCGGCGGCCCAGGGTCACGGCGCGGCGGGCCAATGTGCCCGCCTCGAGAACCCAGACATGGTCCTGCCCGGCGGTCTTGCCCACGGCGGTCAGCGGCAGCGTCAGGCGCTGCGTGGCGTCAGTCAGCTGCACGCTGGCCAGCGCGTACTGGCCGGCGCGCAGCGCCTCCTTCGGGTTGGCCAACTCGATGGTCACGCCGATCGATCGGGTGCCGGGTTCGGCGGCAGGCGCGATGCGGGCCAGCTGGCCGGTCACGGCATCGGCCACCCCTTCGACCGAGACCCTGACTGGCATCCCGGGCGCGAGTTGCGACACCTCATGCGTGCCCACGCTGCCGGCCAGCTCGAGCCGGGCCAGGTCGACCACGGTCAACACCGGCTGCTCCGGGCTCAGCTTCTCGCCGGCCACGACATGCCGCCTGGCGACCACGCCGGCAATCGGGGCCACGATCTGGGTGTCGCGCGAGGCCAGGCGCATCGTGTCGAGCTGGGCCGCCGCGGCGCGCGTCTGGGCACGGGCGGCGTCCAGCGCCGACTTCGATTGCTCCAGGGCGATCGGCGAGATGAACTGCTGGTCGGCCAGGCGCTGGTTGCTGGCGTGGGTGCGCTCGGCCTGCGCCACGCCGGCGCGCGCCGACTCGAGCAAGGCGTTGCGCTCGGCCAGGCGGCTGGCCAGGTCGGCGCCGTCGACCGTGCCCAGCACCTGGCCTGCGCGTACGCGGCTGCCCTCGGCAACGCTCAGCGTCAGCAGGGTGCCGGCGGTCTTGGCGCGCACGACCGCCGTTCGCGGCGCCACCAGCGGCCCGGAGAACTCGATCACCGACGGCATGCTGGCCAGCATCGGCGCCACCACCTCGCGCGGCGCGAACTCCAGCGTCACCTCCGGTTTCGCGTCCTTGTCCTTCTTGCCCGCGGCGCCAGGCTTGGCGACCATCGCCACCGCAGCCGCGACCCCGGCCAGCGCCAGCACCACCGTCGTCCCGATCCACCAAGCCTTGCGCATCTGTTGTCCTTTGGAGCCCTGCTCTCGTGAAGCGGGCGCAGTGTAGGAGCCGGAGTTCCCGACTTTGACGATGATGCGACAAAGCGCAGAAATGCGGCGACGAATTGCGTTCGCCAGCGATCGCCAGGACCTTCAGCCGAGTTGGTTGCGGTAGTGGTGGCTGCGCGTGTCGTAGAGGCCGCGGCGCAACTCGACCGCCGCGTCACCGTAGGTGTACGACACCCGCTCGACCGACAGCAGGGGCGTGGCGGGCGCCACCTCGAGCAAGGCTGCGGCCGCGGCATCGGCCGCCACGGCCCGGATCTGTTCTTCAGCGCGGATCATGCGCACACCGAATTCGGACTCGAATAGGCCGTACATCGGGCCTTGGTAGGCCGACAGCCGCTCGGACGTCAGGCCCTTGAACAACGCGGCCGGCAACCAGATGTCGTCGAGCACCGTGGGCTGGCCGCGAAAGTAGAGCAAACGCCGCACCCGCAGCGTGGCCTCGCCGCCGGACAGGCCCAGCGCGCGCGCGACCTCGGCCGGCGCGCGCTGGCGCCGGCAATCCAGAAAGCGCCGCGACAGTGCTTCACGCTCGCCGCGCTGGCCGTCGGCCATCAGGCGCAGAAAGCGAAACTGCGTCGTCGCTTCGGCGTGGGTGGCCACGAAGGTGCCCCGGCCCTGGCGCCGCACCAGCAGGTTGCTGGCGGCGAGCTCGTCGACCGCCTTGCGCACGGTGCCCTGGCTGACCTTGTAGCGCGCAGCCAGCTCGATCTCGCTCGGGATCGCCTCGCCGGGCTTCCACTCGCTGGCCTGCAGGCTGCGCGTGATCAGGTCGGCGATCTGGCGGTACAGCGGCGAAAAAAGAGGGGCTTCAGGAACGGCGGACATTCAGGGATTGCAGCACAGTCCGCTGTCTTATAGAAGACCGGGTTTTCGCGCCTTGGGTGGCCTACACTTTCGCATCGCCTTCATCACCATCTGCGGAGATTTCCCCATGCGCAAGCAACCCGTTCGCGTCGCCGTCACCGGCGCTGCCGGCCAGATCGGCTACGCCCTGCTGTTCCGCATCGCCTCGGGCGCGATGCTCGGACCCGACCAGCCCGTCGTCCTGCAGCTGCTCGAGATTGCCGACGAGAAGGCGCAGAACGCGCTCAAGGGCGTGATGATGGAACTCGAAGACTGCGCCTTCCCGCTGCTGGCGGGCATGCAGGCGCACAGCGACCCGGTGGCCACCTTCAAGGACACCGACTACGCGCTGCTGGTCGGGGCGCGCCCGCGCGGCCCGGGCATGGAGCGCAAGGACCTGCTCTCGGCCAACGCGCAGATCTTCACCGCCCAAGGCAAGGCCCTGAATACCTCGGCCTCGCGCAATGTGCGCGTGCTGGTGGTCGGCAACCCGGCCAACACCAATGCCTACATCGCCATGAAGTCGGCGCCCGATCTGCCGCGCAAGAACTTCACCGCCATGCTGCGCCTGGACCACAACCGCGCCTTGAGCCAACTCGCGGCCAAGACCGGCACGGCGGTGGCCGACATTGAAAAGCTCGCCGTCTGGGGCAACCACTCGCCGACCATGTACGCCGACTACCGCTTCGCCACCGTCGGCGGCAAGTCGGTCAAGGACCTGATCAACGACGCCGCCTGGAACCGCGATGTGTTCCTGCCCACCGTGGGCAAGCGCGGCGCGGCGTTCATTGCCGCGCGCGGCCTGTCCTCGGCCGCATCGGCGGCCAACGCGGCCATCGACCACATGCACGACTGGGCCTTGGG
The DNA here is from genome assembly GCA_031421955.1 of Burkholderiales bacterium. Classification (GTDB taxonomy): domain Bacteria; phylum Pseudomonadota; class Gammaproteobacteria; order Burkholderiales; family Burkholderiaceae_C; genus CADEEN01. Next base: position 554 of record JANOPR010000544.1, on the reverse strand, counting down.
CACCCAGGGCAAGTGGGTCACGATGGGTGTGGCCAGCAACGGCGAGTACGGAATCCCCAAGGATGTGATCTTCGGCGTGCCCGTGACCTGCGCCAACGGAGAGTACCAGCGCGTCGAAGGCCTGCCGATCGACGCCTTCTCGCAGGCGTGCATCGACAAGACGCTGGCCGAGCTGCTCGAGGAGCAGGACGGCGTGAAGCACCTGCTCTGAGGCACGCCCAGGCGCGCCCTCAGCGCACGAACTGCGTCACGTAGTCGGCGCCCAGGCCGCAGGCGGCGTAGTGGGTGCGGCACATCGCCAGCTTGGTGAACACATCTTCGTAGCCCGTGTGGGTGCCTTGGTCGTCGAGATAGACCATCGCGCCGTGGATGTTGAATAGCGTGATCATCTCGTCGACGCCGGCGACCTCGTCGACCACCAGCGTATGGATTTCGCCCGGCGGTTCGTACACAAACGCGCCGGCGCGCGCGACCCAAACGTGCTCGAGGTAGCGCCAGGCGCCCTTGATCACGTAACCGGTGACCCACGAGGGGTGAACATGGCGGCTCAAAAC
>JANOPR010000543.1:0-1640 GCA_031421955.1 Burkholderiales bacterium | reverse complement strand
GCAACATTTGCTTGTGAGTCTGCACCGCAGCCCGAAACACGAGTCCACCGCAGTGCGCAGCACGGAGATTTCCTGATGACCCCGATCAAAAAGGTCACTTGCCACGTCGTCGCAGCGCCGGTTGAACGGCCCTTCACCTCGTCGCGCGGCTGGCTCTACAAAACCCGCGGTTCGTGCATCGTCGAGATTGAAACCGCTGACGGCATCACTGGCTGGGGCGAGTGCTATGGCCCTTCGGCAGTGGCCAAGGCCTACATCGAGACCCAGTTCGCGCCACGCATCATCGGCCGCGACGCCTTCGACGTCGAAGTGATCTGGGAAGACCTCTACAACCGCATCAAGGACTACGGCGGCCAGGGCATGGCGGCGTCGGCCCTGAGCGGCATCGACATCGCACTGTGGGACATCGTCGGCAAGAGCTGCGGCAAGCCGATTCACAAGCTGATCGGCGGCGCCCACCGCACCGAGGTCACGGCCTACGCCACCGGCCTGTATTTCATCGACATGAACCGGCTGGTCGAAGAGGCGGTTGAGGAAGCGCAGGAGTTCGTCGAGAACGGTTTCTCGGCGATCAAGATGAAGATCGGCCTGGGCTCGCTCAAGCTCGACATCGAGCGCGTGACTGCGGTGCGCAGGGCCATCGGCGACGACATGCGGCTGATGGTCGATGCCAACCACTGCTTCAGCGTGCCGCAGGCGATCCGGATCGGCCGCGAACTCGAAAAGCTGAATGTGGAGTGGTTCGAGGAGCCGATCTCGCCCGAAGATATCGACGGCTATGTCGAGGTCACCCGCGCGCTCGACATGGCGGTGGCGGGCGGCGAAAACGGCTTCACCCGCTGGGGCTTTCGCGACCTGGTGGTGCGAAAGGCGATGGACATCGTCCAGCCCGACGTGTGCGCGGCCGGCGGCATCAGCGAGTGCCGCAAGATCGCTGCGCTGGCCAGTGCCCACGGCGTCGAAGGCGTGCCGCACGCCTGGGGTTCTGCGATCGGCCTGGCGGCCACGCTGCACTTCCTGGCGGCACTGCCCGACCAGCCGCCGAGCTTCAAGCCGATGCCGCCGCTGCTCGAACTCGAACAATGCGAGAACCCGTTTCGCGACCTGCTGGCGCGCGAACCCATCGTGCAAAAGCACGGCAAGGTCCAGGTGCCCACCGGCGCGGGCTTGGGCATCGAGATCGACCGTTCGGTGCTCGAGCGTTACCGCGTCGGCTGATTGGTCGGCTAACACCAGGCGGGCTGCCCCATGCGCTTCATCACCTTGCGCGGACCCACGGGCACGCCGGTCGCCGGCATCGTTCGCGGCGACCGCGTTGTCGACCTGTCGCACCGCTCGTGCCAGCCTGTGCTCGGCGACATCCCACCGTCGCTGCAGGCGCTGCTCGAACAAGGCCTGGCCGACTGGACCCAGCGCTTGCACGACGCGAGCTTCGATGCCGACGCGATGCGCGCCTTGTCGGACGTGGAGCTGCTCGCCCCGCTGCGCCCGGGCAAGATCGTCGGCGCGGCTTTCAACTTCACCGACGCGCTGGCCGAGCGCGGCATGGCGCACCCGGCCGAGCCGGTGACCTTCGTTCGTTCGGGCAGCACGGTTATCGGCCCCGGCGAGGCGATCCTCGTCCCGCCCGATATCGGCAA
>JANOPR010000542.1:0-12642 GCA_031421955.1 Burkholderiales bacterium | reverse complement strand
TCGACCGCCGGCTGATCCAGTTGAAGATCGAGCGCGAGGCCGTGCGCAGGGAAAAGGACGAAGCCTCGAAGAAGCGCTTCGCCCTGATCGAGGACGAAATCGCCAGGCTGGAGCGCGAAGTCGCCGACCTCGAGGAGATCTAGAAGGCCGAGAAGGCCGCGGCCCTGGGCTCGGCGCATGTCAAGGAAGAGATCGACCGCATGCGCCACCAGATCGAGGAGTGGAAGCGCAAGGGCAACTTCGACAAGGTCGCCGAGTTGCAATACGGCCGTCTGCCCGAACTGGAGAAGACGCTCAAGGACACCCAGGCCAAGGAGACCAAGAAGACCAAGGCCGGCGGCGCGGCCGGCCCTCAGCTGCTGCGCACGATGGTCGGCGCCGAAGAAATCGCCGATGTGGTGTCGCGCGCGACCGGCATCCCGGTCTCCAAGCTGATGCAGGGTGAGCGCGACAAGTTGCTGCAGATGGAGGCCAAGCTGCACGAGCGCGTGGTCGGCCAGGACGAGGCGATCACAGCCGTGGCCGACGCCATCCGCCGTTCACGCGCCGGCCTTTCCGACCCGAACCGACCGCTCGGCTCGTTCTTGTTCCTCGGCCCCACCGGCGTGGGCAAGACCGAGTTGTGCAAGGCGCTGGCCGGCTTCCTGTTCGACAGCGAAGAGCACATGCTGCGCGTGGACATGAGCGAGTTCATGGAGAAGCACTCGGTCAGCCGGTTGATCGGCGCGCCGCCGGGCTATGTCGGCTACGACGAGGGCGGCACCCTGACCGAAGCGGTGCGCAGGAAGCCCTACAGCGTGCTGCTGCTCGACGAGGTCGAGAAGGCCCACCCCGACGTGTTCAACGTGCTGCTGCAAGTGCTCGACGATGGCCGCCTGACCGACGGCCAGGGCCGCACCGTGGACTTCAAGAACACCGTGATCGTCATGACCAGCAATCTGGGCTCGCACATGATCATGCAGATGGCAGGCTCGCAGAGTGAGCTGATCCGCCATGCCGTGCTGGCCGAGGTCAAGCAGCACTTCCGGCCCGAGTTCCTGAATCGCATCGACGAGCAGGTGGTCTTCCACGCCCTGGATGAAGCCAACATCCGGTCGATCGCAGGCATCCAGCTCAAGGTGTTGGAAGCCCGTCTGGCCAAGATGGACATGCAACTCGAGGTTTCGCCAGAGGCCCTGACCGAGATCGCCAAGGTCGGCTTTGATCCGGTGTTCGGTGCGCGGCCGCTCAAGCGCGCCATCCAGCAGCGCATCGAGAACCCGGTGGCCAAGCTGATCCTCGAAGGCCGCTTCGGCCCGAAGGACATGATCCCGGTCGATGTCGACGGCGGCGAGTTCGTGTTCTCGCGCATCGTTCACTGAATGTGCCCGCCCCCAGCGCGCTTCGCTCGCGTCCCCCGCGGGGAGCGCAGGCCGCGTGGGAGCGGCCCGGCGCTGGCCTGAGGCGCACCGGCCCGGGCCGGCCTTGGGGCGCTCAGCTGGCGTCGCCGTCGGCCAGCAGCAGATCCAGGCGCTGCAGTTGCAGGCGCACCAAGGTCAGGTTGGTCAGGCTGCGATCGAGCACGCCATGCAAGGCCAGCCCCGGCCGCGCCGGTACGGCGCGCAGCAGCTGGTGATGGCTGCCCAGCGTGATCGCCGCATCGGGTGCGGCCTCGCCGAGGTTCAAGGCATGAGCCGCCTCGGCCATCGACGCCATCAATGTCGCGCCTTGCGACGCCAGCGCGGCGGGTCCAGGGCGCGCGCCAGCGTGACCGATGGTGCGCTGGCTGGCGAGCTCAAAGACGCAACAGCTGACCATGCCTTTGAGCTCGCCGCACTTGCGGATATAGGTGGCCAGCGCGGGGTCCGGGCCCGCCGCGGCCGCATTGGCCGCAGTCACCACCGGCATCGGCTGCATCGGCAGCGGCGCTCGCAGCGGATGCGGCTGCAGCGGCGTCGTCGTCGACTCGAGCAGCGACGTGGCGCGCGGCGATCCTGCGATCGCGCTGGCCGTGGCGTGTGCCGCTGGCGGCGCGGCCACCGGCGGGGCTACCGGATCGAGAATCTCGGGCAGGTGGATCGCCTTTTCGCGCAACTCGGCGCGCGACTTGTTCCACGAGCCGCGCAGGTAGTTCCAGGCCTCTGCCGGACGCGTGACCTGGGGCGTCGTGCGCACTTGCAACACGGTGCCGATGGCCAGGTGCGCTGCCTGGCTGGCAAGCGCGGAAGCGCCGGCCAGAGGCAGCATCAGCAGATCGAGATTCGGCCATGGCCCGGCCTTGATCGCGTCGTGCAGCGGCAGCAGCGAGGTGGCCAGCGCGTGCGGCGGCAGTTCGCCGACGATGACCACCCCGAGGCGGCTGTAGCCGAGCAGCAGGTGCGCCAGCCGGCGGCGCTGCTGTGTGTCGGCGTCGATCTCGGTCGTGTACAGCCTCAATGGCGGCTGATCCGGCGCAACCGGCAGCTCGACAAACTCCAGCCGCGCAAGCGGCATGCCCAAGCCCTGGCGGCGGATGTGCAACTGATGGACCGGCCGGCCAGTGGCCACTGCAAGACCCGCCAGCATGCGCCGCGACGATTGCGTGCCGATGTCATGCAGGGCGATGAACTCGGGGTGGAACAGATCGAATTGCTGTTGCAGCGCCTCCGTCGGATCCACGACGACGAACATCTCCCACTGCGATAGGCCGACCTGGCGGCCCACGGTGCGACCGGCCTGCGCCAGGTAGTCTTCCTTGTCACGCATCACCTGCGTGGCCGCGCCGGTTTGCTGGCGCGTGGCTTCCCAGACTTCTTCGTCGTTCGGGTCGAAGTCGCGCGAGGGCTGCGCTGAGGCATCCCAGGTCGACATCTCATGAATTGGCTTGGGCATGGCAGCGGGCCGCGGGTACGGCTTCAGGACGTCGAACACAGTGTACGGCCGGCCTTGCGGATCGCGGCTCCTAGAATCGCAGCCATGACAACCATGCAGTCCGCGCAGTTACCGGTCGTGATCGTCGGCGCCGGGCTGGCAGGGCTGACCGTGGCTCTGCACCTCGCAAACGAGCGCGCCGTGATCGTGTTGGCCAAGCGCAACCTCGACGAAGCCGCGACCGCCTGGGCTCAAGGTGGGATCGTGGGGGTGTTGGGGCAGGACGACAGCATCGAGTCGCATGTGCGCGACACGCTGGATGCGGGCGCCGGGCTGGTCGACGAGCACACCGCACGCTTTGTCGCCGAAAACAGCGCCCAGGCCATCGAGTGGCTGGTGGCCCAGGGCGTGCCGTTTTCGGCCGATCCCGACGGACCGCTCGGCCTGCACCTCACGCGCGAGGGCGGACACGCGGTGCGGCGCATTGCCCATGCGGCCGACGCGACCGGGCTCGCGATCCATGTCGCGCTGCTGGCCAAGGTGCAGGCGCATCCGAACATCGTGCTGCGCGAGCGCTGGATGGCGTTGGACCTGATCACGTCCAGGCATCTGAAGCGCGAGGAGCCCTCGCGCTGCTACGGCGTCTACGCGCTGGACATCGACCAGGGGCGCGTCGAGACCGTGCCGGCCTCGGCGGTGGTGCTTGCCACCGGCGGCGTCGGCAAGGTCTATCGCTACACCAGCAACCCCGACACAGCGACCGGCGACGGCATCGCCATGGCCTGGCGTGCCGGCTGCCGCATCGGCAACATGGAATTCATCCAGTTCCATCCGACCTGCCTGTACCACCCGCAGGAGCGCAGTTTTCTGATCAGTGAAGCGTTGCGCGGGGAGGGCGCCCACCTGGTGCTGCCCATGAAGGACGGCGATGGCATCGGCGAGCGGTTCATGCACCGCCACGACCCTCGCAGTGAATTGGCGCCGCGCGACATCGTCGCCCGGGCCATCGACTTCGAGATGAAGAAGCATGGGCTCGACCATGTCTGGCTCGACGCGCGCCATCTTGGCGAGGCCTTCCTCCAGGACCACTTTCCGACGATCCACGCGCGCTGCCTGCGCCTGGGAATCGACATCGCGCGACAACCGATTCCCGTCGTGCCTGCGGCGCACTACACCTGCGGCGGCGTGGTCAGCGACCTCGATGGCCGCAGCGACCTGCCCGGGCTGTACGCCGTCGGCGAGACCAGCTACACCGGGCTGCATGGCGCCAACCGCCTGGCCAGCAACTCACTGCTTGAATGTGTGGTGCTGGGACGCACCTGCGCCGCGGCGATCGCGGCGGGCGCAGGCAGCCCCGGCCCTGTGCTGCCTGCGTGGGACGAGAGTCAGGTCGAGAACGCCGACGAGCAGGTGGTGATTGCGCACAACTGGGACGAGTTGCGCCTGCTGATGTGGAACTACGTGGGCATCGTGCGCACCACCAAGCGGCTGGAGCGCGCGCTGCACCGCATCGACCTGCTGCGCAGCGAGATCGACGAGTACTACGCCAACTTCCGCGTCAACCGCGACCTGCTTGAGCTGCGCAACCTGGTCGATTGCGCCGAGCTGATCGTGCGCTCAGCCATGAGCCGCCATGAGAGCCGCGGACTGCACTACAGCCGCGACTTTCCGCAGACGCTGCCAGTGAGTTTCCCGACCGTGCTGGTGCGCGACCCGCGCCGCTGATCAGGCGCTGCCCAGAGCGGGCACGAAGCCGCTCCGTGGCTGCGCAATGCTGGCCGGATTGGCGGCGACGAAGGCCAGCATGCGGTCGATGCAGCCCAGCGCCTGGCTGCGCGTCGGCTCGGGCACCGACACCTCACCGCTCCCGTGTTCGAGGCAATCAATGACGCCCTGGACGGCGTTCATCGCCATCCACGGACAGTGCGCGCAGCTCTTGCACGTCGCGCTCTGGCCCGCGGTCGGCGCCTCCAGCAGCGTCTTGCCCGGTGCCAGTTGCTGCATGCGGTGCAGGATGCCGTTGTCTGTGGCCACGATGTAGGTGCTGGCGCGGCCGTCGACCACGGCCTTGATCAGCTGCGAAGTCGAGCCGACGACATCGGCCAACGCCACCACCCCGGCGGGTGACTCGGGATGGACCAGCACCAGCGCGTCGGGGTGGTCGCGCTTCATCAGGCTGAGCTCGATCGCCTTGAACTCGTCGTGCACGACGCATTCGCCGTGCCACAGCAGCATGTCGGCACCGGTTTCGTCACGGATGTAGCGGCCCAGGTGCCGGTCGGGTGCCCACAGGACCTTGTGCCCTTGGTCTTTCAGGTGCTGCACGATCGCCAGTGCGCACGAACTCGTGACCATCCAGTCGGCACGGGCCTTTACCGCGGCACTGGTGTTGGCGTAGACGACGACCTTGCGGTCGGGGTGGCCGTCGCAGAATCGCGCGAACTCATCCGGCGGGCAGCCCAGGTCAAGCGAGCAGGTGGCTTCCAGGTCGGGCATCAGGACGCGCTTGCCGGGCGACAGGATCTTCGAGGTTTCCCCCATGAATCGCACGCCTGCGACGACCAGCGTCCGCGCCGCATGATTGCGTCCGAAGCGTGCCATTTCAAGCGAGTCGGAGACGCAGCCGCCCGTCTGCAGCGCCAGGTCCTGCAAGTCGCCGTCGACGTAGTAGTGCGCCACCAGCACGGCGTTGTGTTGCTCGAGCAGCGCCGCCGCCCGAGCCATGACCTGTTTGCGCTGGGCGGGCGACAGCGGCGGCGGGACCTGCGCCCAGGCCTGTGCCGTGCAGGTCGTGCCCGCGGCGTCCTGGCGGGTGTAATCGATCATCACTTGGCTCATCAGGCAACCTCCGTGCTGCGCACTGCGGAATTCGCCCTTGGGGCGGCCCCGCGGGCTCATGCCCGCAATGGTAGCGGGCCGGGCGCGTGACGCGTGGGCGATGCCCGAGTCACGCCAGGTTGCGCTCAACCTCGGCGAGCTTGAACTTCAACAGCGCCAAGTTGGCGTGCGACCGATCGATACGCGCAAACAGGAACTGCCCGGGCCTGCGCTGCAGGGGACGCAGCACGTGGCAGATGCTGCCGTTGAGGACGGTGACCTCGCTGACTGATCCCTGCAAGCCCATCGCGGCGCTGGCCTGCAGGTGCGAGCGCAGCACCGGGGTCAGCGCCGCGGCGGCGCGGGCCAGGTCGATACCCGCGTCGCGCGACTCGCCGGCGAGCAGCTCACCGTCGGCCGCATCGACCAGCGCGCAGCCCAGCACCCCGTCGGCCTGCATCAGCGTGCGCAGATGCCGAGCGATGCCGCGGGCTTCGAGCGCGGCCGGCACGCTTGGCGGGGCGGCGGGGCCGTGCAGGCGATCCCATGCCGCCAGCAGTGCATTCCACACCGAGGAGGTGCCGATCAGGGGCTCGCTGAGCACTTCGATGCGCAGCGCGTGCGGCCAGTCCAACGCGTCGACCCTGTGGGCGATCCAGTCGCCGCTGGGCGGCAGCAGAAAGAGCAGCGCCGGGCAGGACCAATTGGGTTCGCGTGAACTGGCGAGCAGGGCCTGCAGCATGGCGTCAATGTCGGGCGCAGCCATCGGCCCGACGATGACCGCGGCCATCTGGCTGCGCTCCATCAGCACCAAGGGCACGCGCAGGCTCTCGCCCTCGGCGGCCCGCAGGTCGGCATGGTAGATCTTCAGGGTGGTCTCACCGCGCCGCGGCACGACGGTGCGCTCGAGCGTGGCCAGGATGCGCAGCGTCGCTTGCTCGCGCAGGTGGAGTCTTTCTACCGGCTGCCCGGTGGCGTCGGAAAGCGCCTTGACCACGCCTGGCGCCCACAGGTGCGTCGGGTCGAGCAGAGTGATCGTGTGCACGTCGCTGGCCGACTGCGTCCTGGCCAAGTGCGCGCGCATGGCCTGCGCTGGCGAGCCGGTGACGAACAGGTCCTGCTGATGCCGGTCGACCATGCGACCGTCATCTGACAGGTGCGTGTCGGTGCTCTCGAGCACGGCCGTCGCGGCAAACGACGGCATCGCGCTGCCGGACTTGAACGTCGTCGCGGTCAGTTCACCAAACAGTGACTTCAGCATGGCGGGGCGATCCGTGTTGCGCGGGGGCATTCAGGCTAGCGCAGACGCGGGGCGCATCGGTGCCCAACCGCAACCGCCAAGCCTGATCCGGCTCAAGTCGTAACCTGGCTGACTTCCGCACACACATGCGGCGGGCCGCGAGCCGCCTCGTTACCATCCGGTCATGAGCATTCCTTCTTCGCAGGCCGGCGCGCCCACCACCCAGGGCCGCGATCTGCGCACGATTTCGCTGGTCGGTCTGGCACATGGAACCTCGCACTTTTTTCACATGCTGCTGCCGCCGCTGTTCCCTGTGTTCAAGGAGGCGTTCGGCGTCAGCTATGCCGAACTCGGGCTCCTGGTGACGCTGTTCTTCGCCATCTCCGGGATCGGCCAGGCGCTGGCCGGTTTCTTGGTCGATCGGGTCGGGGCACGGCCGGTGCTGTACGCGGCACTCGCCTGTTTTGCCGCCGCTGCAGGCAGCGCGGCGCTGGCACAGGACTATGGCGGCCTGTTGCTCGCGGCAGCGCTGGCGGGTCTGGGCAACTCGCCGTTCCATCCGGTGGACTTCACGATCCTGAACCAGCGCGTCTCGCCGCCGCGCCTGGGTCACGCCTATGCGGTGCATGGCATCAGCGGCAACCTCGGCTGGGCGGTCGCGCCCATCGTCGTGCTCGGCATCACCGCGTTGACCGGCTCGTGGCGCTGGGCCCTGGCGGCGTGTGCGCTGTGGGCGCTGGCGGTGCTGGCGCTGATGCGCTGGCAGCAAGAATCTGTCGATGATCGCAGCGGCGCACGCGAGTCGACCGCGCTGACGGCGGCTGCCGGCGAGCCGGCGCTGGCCTTCCTGCGCCTGCCCTCTGTGTGGCTGTGTTTTGCGTTCTTCTTCTTCTCGACTTGCGCCCTGGCGGCGATTCTCAACTTTGCCAGCCCGGCGCTGCACAAGATGTATGGCTTGCCGCTGGCGACGGCCTCATTCGTCGTTACCGGCTTCATGCTCTGCGGGGTTGCCGGCTTGATCCTGGGTGGGTTTCTCGCCTCGCGCGCACAGCATCTCGAACGCCTGATCGGCGTCTGCCTTGCCGCATCGGCGCTGTTGCTCTTGCTGGTGGGCAGCGGCTGGTTGTCGGGCGGGCTGGCCATTGGCCTGGCGTCGCTGGCCGGTTTTGGCACCGGGCTGGCGGGCCCGTCGCGAGACATGCTGATCAAGCGCGCTTCACCGCCGGGCGCCACCGGTCGCGTCTACGGCACCGTGTACTCGGGACTGGACCTTGGTTTCGCGCTGGCCGCGCCGGTGTTTGGCGCCGTGCTGGATGGTGGCAGTCCGGGGGGCGTGTTCTTCGGTGCTGCGCTGGCATTGGCGCTGGGCGTGTTGTTTGCCTCGATGATCGGCCTGCGCGTGGCAATGACGCGCTCCATCGCGGCGTGAGCCCGTCGGTGCCGAGCGGGGTGCGGCAATCGATCCCGTGCTCTACTGAATCGGAGATGTCTTCAATGAACGGAGAACTGCAATGATGCCGAGAATGGCTGGCCATGCGCTGGTGGAAGCACTGATCGCGCAGGGTGTGGACACCGTATTCGGCGTGCCCGGTGAGAGCTACCTGGCCGTGCTCGACGGCTTTTACGAGCATGCATCGCAAATCCGCTTCATCGCCTGTCGGCATGAAGGCGGTGCTGCGTTCATGGCGGATGCCCAAGGCAAGCTCGGCGGCAGGCCGGGGGTGTGCTTCGTGACTCGCGGTCCGGGGGCCAGCAATGCCGCCATCGGCCTGCACACGGCATTCCAGGACTCGACGCCGATGGTGCTGTTCATCGGCCAGGTGGCCAGCGACCAGCGCGACCGCGAGGCCTTCCAGGAACTCGACTATCGCCAGGTCTTCGGGCCTGGCACGCTGGGCATGGCCAAGTGGGTTGCCGAAATCCAGCATGCCGACCGCCTTCCCGAGTACGTCGCGCGCGCCTTTCACACTGCGATGCAGGGCCGGCCGGGCCCGGTAGTGCTGGTGTTGCCCGAGGACATGTTGACAACGATGACCGCGGCGAGCGTGCTGCCGCGAGCGGTGCCGGCACTGGCCTGGCCCGCACCCGCTGCAATGGCTGAGCTGCGGACCATGCTGGAGTTGGCCGAGCGGCCCTTCGTCATTGTCGGCGGCTCGGGATGGACCACCGAGAGTGCGACTGCGCTGCAGCGTTTTTCCGAAGCCTGGCAGTTGCCGGTCGGCTGCGGTTTTCGCTTCCAGGATTGCTTTGACAACCACCATCCCCAGTACGCTGGCGATGTCGGTATCGGCATCAATCCCAAGCTCGCTGCGCGGGTGCGCGGGGCCGACCTGGTCATGGCCAACGGTGTGCGCCTGGGCGAGATGACCACCGGCGGCTACACCCTGCTGGAGGCACCGCGCCCGTCGCAGAAGCTCGTTCATCTGCACGCCGGCGCGGAGGAGTTGGGACGCGTCTATGCCGCCGACCTGATGCTGCAGTGCTCGTTGGCTGTGGCCGGACAGGCGCTGGAGACGCTCAAGCCGCCGGCGAGCGCCCTGCGCTGGGCGGGTTCTGCTGCGGCCGCGCATGCCGACTATGAAGCCAACCACGAGGCGCCGGCTGTGGCGCCGATGGACATGGCCCAGGCCATCAAGACCGTGCAGCGCCTGGCGCCGGACAACACCGTCTACACCAACGGGGCGGGCAATTTCAGCGCCTGGCTACACCGCTACACACGCTACTTTGCGCTCCAGCACCATGGCCGCACGCAATTGGCGCCGACCTCGGGTGCCATGGGCTATGGCGTGCCGGCGGCCGTGGCCGCAGCGTTGCTGTATCCCGAGCGGACCGTTGTCAACATCGCCGGCGATGGCGACTTCCTCATGACCGGCCAGGAACTGGCAACCGCGCGTGCGCATGGCGCCGGTGAAGGCGCGGGCAAGCTGATCAGCATCGTCGTCGACAACGGCACCTACGGCACGATCCGCATGCACCAGGAGCGCGAGTACCCGGGTCGCGTCAGTGGCAGCGACCTGCGGGCCAACCCCGACTTTGCCGCTTTGGCGCGGGCCTACGGGTGGCATGGGGTGCACGTGGCGTCGACGCAGGAATTCGAGCCGGCGTTTGCCGCTGCGTTGATTGCCGACCGCCCGACGCTGATTCACGTCAGGCTCGACAGCGACGTCAGCACGCCACGCACGACGCTGTCGGCGCTGCGCGCTGCCGCGCTCAAGGCGCGCTGATCAGCGGCAGTCGCTGGCGAGCACGCCGCGTGCGCGCTGCACTTCGTCGGCGCGCGCCTTGTCGTCGAGGACTTCACGCTCGCCCTGGGCGTTGGTCCTGGTCATGCGCAGGCCGTCGCTCAGCGCAGCCAGATGAGCACGCGCCCGGTTGCAGTTGTCGGCGCGAATCACGCTGTCGCGATCCTGCGCTTGGCGTTGCTGGGCCGCCTGCTCGTCCGCGGCACGGCGACGCCGGGCTTCGAGTTCGGGGTCCGTCCGTGTCACGCCCGTCGCCGTCGCCGACGCCGCAGCGGCGGCTGCGGCCGCAGCCGCCGCTGCGGCGCGCAATTGCTGCAAGGTCGGCCGCTCGAGGATGTCCTTGGCGGGCACGGATAGCGGGGGCGGCAGGTCGCTGAACTGAACTTGGCCGCGGCCATCGACCCACTTCCAGACCAGCGGCATGGGCGCGGTCTGCGCACCGAGGTTGCCTCCGAACAGGGCGATCGAGAGGGCGGCAATGGCTGGTAGGTGACGCATGGTGCTGACGCGGCCCGCCGGAGTTCGGATCGCCGCTCCCTTTGACGCGTCAGTCTAATGGGCCTGTGCGCGGCTGTGGCGCGGCTTGGGCCGTTCGCCCCCTCGAATGCGGTGGGCGTCAGCGGGTCAGCGGCACTCGCTGGCCACTGCGGCCTGGGCGCGCTTCAACTCGTCGGCGATCGCCTTGTCGTCGAGGATCTCACGCTCGCCCTGGGCATTGGCCCGCGCAACGCGGCCGCCCTGGCTCAGCGCGCCCAGGTTGGCGCGCACGCGATTGCAGTTCTCCGCGCGGGCCGCGGCTTCGCGCTGCGCGTCCTGCTGCTTCTTCAGTGACTGCTCATCGGCAGCGCGCTTGCGCCGCGCTTCGAGCTCGGGGTCGGTGCCGACCGTGACGACGGGCCTGGCGCTGGTGGGCGCTGCAGAAGCTGCAGCGGCCGGGCTCGGTGCGCCGCTGGCGCTGCGTTGCTCAGCAGGCCGGGCCAGGATGTCCCGGTCGGGCACGCTGCTGGGCGGCGCCAGGTCGCTGGCCGTGATACGGCCATTGGCGTCGCGCCACTTCCATTGCGCGATCGCGCTGTTACTGGCAAGGCCGAACAGCAGGGTGGCGGCGAGAGCGGTGGCGGCGTGACGCATTGTCTGTAGCGATCCAAGGGTGACGCGTACCAGTGTAGTCCGCGCACCGGCGACGGGGTGCGGTCGAAAATCACGCTCTCTATAATCCGGCTTTGCGTCTGGAGCCATTTCCCATGCGCCTACTCGGCAAAGCGCTGACCTTCGACGATGTGTTGCTGGTCCCCGCCTATTCCCAGGTCCTGCCCCGCGACACCAGTCTCTCGACACGTCTTTCGCGCAATATCGCGCTCAATTTGCCGCTGGTCTCGGCGGCGATGGATACCGTCACCGAAGCCCGCCTGGCGATTGCGATCGCACAGGAAGGCGGCATCGGCATCGTGCACAAGAACCTCACGCCGCGCCAACAGGCTGCCGAGGTGGCTCGAGTCAAGCGCTACGAGTCGGGCGTGCTGCGCGATCCGATCACGGTCGGCCCGAGCACGCCGGTGCGCGAGGTGTTGGCGCTGGCCCACCAGCATGGAATTTCTGGCTTCCCCGTTGTCCAGGGGCAGCAGGTCGTGGGCATCGTCACCAACCGCGACCTGCGTTTCGAGACCCGCATGGATGTCGCCGTGCGCGAGATCATGACGCCACGCGAGCGCCTGGTGACGGTGAACGAGGCCGCGACCATCGACGACGGCAAGGCGCTGATGCACAAGCACAAGCTCGAGCGCGTGCTGGTGGTCAATGCGGCCTTCGAATTGCGTGGCCTGATGACGGTCAAGGACATCACCAAGCAGACCAACTTTCCCAACGCTGCGCGCGACAACCACGGCAAGCTGCGCGTTGGCGCGGCGGTCGGCGTGGGCGAGGGCACCGAAGAGCGCGTCGAGTTGCTGGCCGCGGCCGGCGTCGACGCCCTGGTCGTCGATACCGCACATGGCCACAGTGCGGGCGTGATCGAGCGTGTGCGCTGGGTCAAGAAGCACTATCCGCACATCGATGTCATCGGCGGCAACATCGCCACCGGCGAGGCGGCCCTCGCATTGGCCGAAGCCGGGGCCGACGCGGTCAAGGTCGGCATCGGCACGGGGTCGATCTGCAGCTCGCGCATCGTCACCGGCGTGGGCGTGCCGCAGATCATGGCCATCGACAGCGTGGCTCGCGCGCTCAAGGGCAGCGGTGTGCCGCTCATCGCCGACGGTGGCGTGCGTTATTCCGGTGACCTGGCCAAGGCGATCGCCGCCGGCGCGCACACCGTGATGATGGGCAGTGCCTTTGCGGGCAGCGAAGAGGCACCGGGCGAGGTCATCCTCTACCAGGGCCGCACCTACAAGAGCTATCGCGGCATGGGCTCGATCGGTGCGATGGAGCTGGGCTCAAAGGATCGCTATTTCCAGGACGCCTCCGACGCCGACAAGCTGGTGCCGGAAGGCATCGAAGGCCGTGTCCCTTATCGCGGTC
>JANOPR010000541.1:0-2720 GCA_031421955.1 Burkholderiales bacterium | reverse complement strand
CCCAGGGCCAGGCGATTCGCGTCGTCGAACCAGTGCACCGAGCGCGCCAGCGCGTCGATCTGCGGCTCGTCCAGGCCCAGGGCCTTGCCCGTGTCGCGCACCGCGCCGCGGGTGCGGTAGGTTGAGAGCGCGGCGGCCAGCGCGCAGCGCTCGTGGCCGTACTTGGCGTAGAGGTACTGGATGACTTCTTCGCGCCGCTCGTGCTCGAAGTCGACGTCGATATCGGGCGGCTCGTCGCGCTCCCTCGAGATGAAGCGCTCGAACAAGAGCGTGGTGTGCCTCGGGTTGACTTCGGTGATGCCCAGGCAGAAACACACCGCCGAATTCGCCGCCGAGCCGCGACCCTGGCACAGGATGCCCTGGCCGCGCGCGAAGCGCACGATGTCGTGCACGGTGAGGAAGAAGGCTACGTAGCGCAGGGCTTCGATCAGGCCCATTTCCTTTTCGATCTGCGCCAGCACCGAGGCCGGCGCGCCTTGGGGGTAGCGCTCGCGCGCACCGAGGGTGGTCAGTGCACGCAGGTGTTCGATCGGCGTCAGGCCCGCGGGCACCAGCTCGGCCGGGTATTCGTAGCGCAGCTCGCTCAAGCTGAAAGAACAGCTTGCAGCGATGCGCGCGCTGGCCTGCAGCCACGCCGGCCGGTAGAGCTGCGCCAACCTCAAGCGCGAACGCAGATGCTGCTCGGCGTTGCGCGCCAGCGCGAAGCCGCAATCGGCGAGCGGCGTTTTCAGGCGCACCGCCGTCAGCGTGTCCTGCACCGGCTTGCGCGAGCGCAGGTGCATCAGCACGTCGCCCGCGGCCACCAGCGGCAGGCCGGTGTGTGCGGCCACTGCGTCCAGGCGCTCGACGAGCAGCGAGTCGTCGGCGTAGAGCAGCAACTCGACCGCGATCGCGGCGCGCTCGGCAAAGGCAGCCTGCAGCCAGCGCGCTTGGGCCAGCAGAACTTCAGGTGGATCGTCGCGGCGCGGGATCAGCAGGGCATGGCAGCCGGGCGCGCCGCGCAGATGCCGGGTTGTGGGTTCACCGCTGTCGAGGTCTCGCACCGTGAGCCGGTACTGCCCCTTTGTGCAGCGCAATCGCGCCCGCGTGATCAGCTCGCACAGGTCGCCGTAGCCTTCGCGGTGGCGCGCGATCAGCACCAGCCGGCAAGCCGGCGTGGCGCCCTCGCCTTGCACATCGAACACGCTGCCGACCAGGAGCTTGATCGGGCTGCCGGCCTCGCTCTGCCGTTTGGCCTCTTCGTGCGCGCGCACCACGCCCGCGACCGAACATTCGTCGGTGATCGCAATGGCGCCATAACCCAGCTGCGCCGCGCGCGCGACCAGTTCTTCAGGGTGCGAGGCACCGGTGAGGAAGCTGAAGTCGGAGCGGCAATGCAGTTCGGCGTAGCTCGGTAGCCGATCGAGCAACGGCGGTAGTGGCAGTGCGAGCGGCGGCTGCGGGCGCGGCTCTTTGGGGTGGGTGGGCTGGGGCATGGGTCATCCAAAGAGCCCGTGCAGATACCACTGCGCCGCATCGCCGCGCCTCTCGCGAAAGACCCAGCGCAGTCGGTGGTCGCGACCCTCGGCCACGTGGTAATCGCGGCAGACCAGTTCGCCGTCGAACCAACCGGCCTCGATGCGTTCGGCGCGGCTGCGCAGTGTGAGCGGGCCGCCGTGGACCGGGCGGCCGGCCTGCTCCTGCAGACGCAGCGGCTCGGGCAGCAGCCAGGTGGGGCGGGGTGCTGCGGGCTGCGGCAGCGTGGCCTGGCTTGCGTCGCTGGCGGCGGCACTTGCGGGCAGGGTGGCCATGGCGCGCTCGGGCCGGTGGTCGGCAAGCAGTTGCAAGCGCTGCACGCGCTCGGGGCCCAGGCGCGCACCGAGGCGATCGATCAGGCCACGGGCCTCTTCGCCGCCGCGCTGCTGCGGGTCGCGCCACAAGGTCGCTTCTCGGCCGGCATGGCCCACGGATTCCTCCAGCCGCAGAGTCAGTGCATACACCGGTGCAGGCAGTTCGGTGCGCTGCAAGCGCTCGCGCAGCAGCAGGCCGATCTGCCTGGCATCACGCGAGGGCTCGCCCAGACCGATACGCACGACGGTGTCGGGCAGCGATTGGTGCCGGCTGGTTTCGTGGCGCAGGTGCAGCGCAATGCGCGAGGCCGCCAGCCATTGCTGCGCCAGCCAGCCCGCCAGCGGCTGCACCAGCCGTTCGGCGGCAAAAACCAGCATCGCGGCGTCGTCGGCGCGGTGCAGCAGTTCCAGGCTCAGTTCGAAGCCGGGCGGCGGCGTGAACCAGGGGCGCGGATCCGGGGCTTCACCATAGGCCTGGGCCAGGCGTTCGAGCAACTCGCCCCCGCCGCGACGCTGCAGCCCCGTGCGCGGCAGCGCCCGCACATCGGCCAGCGTGCGGCAGCCGATGCCCTGCAGCAGCGCGGCGGTGCGCTCGGGCAGCTGCCACGCGGCGAGCACTGCGGCCAGCGGCAAGGCATCGAGGCGTTGTCGAGTGTGTTCCAGCCAGGCCGCGGTGGGATCTTCCACCGCGGCGATGGCGCTGATGCGCCGCGGCGCGCCTAGCCGGGCCAGCAACGACGCTGCTGCCGCGCTGGGCGCCGTGGCCATCTGCGCCTGTTGCACGCCGCTGGCACGCACGCTGGCACGCACCGCCCTGGCAAGCGAGCGCGCGCCACCGAATAGGCGCAAGCAAGCGCTGACTTGCAGCAGTACGCCGTCAGGCTCGACCAC
>JANOPR010000540.1:0-7699 GCA_031421955.1 Burkholderiales bacterium | reverse complement strand
CAGCCCAAGGTGCTGAGGGCGACGATGAAGGGTGTGGCGGAATGCTTCAAGGGCAGCAAGTACACCAAGGCCCGCTACATGGAACTGATCGCGCTGCTCTACGACATCAGGCCTTCCTTGCGCGCTTTCTGCAGGATGTCGTAGAGCAGCGCCATCAGCTCCATGTAGCGGGCCTTGGTGTACTTGCTGCCCTTGAAGCATTGCGCCAGCCCCTTCATCGTCGCCCTCAGCACCTTGGGCTGGTTGTTGGCGATGAAGGCGCCCAGTGCGGCCCCGCCAATGGCGGCCATCTCGAACGGCAACGCCTTCAAGACGACGCTGATGTTGCCGCCGTGGGCTATGAAGACGCCGAACACCGCAGTCAGCGCAAGGACCCAGCCGAAGATGACGAACATGCTTGAAGATCCGCGTTGACCAAACCCGGGCGAACGCTCGGGAGCTACCTGAGGTTATCGGCGTGCGACACGCCGGATTGAGCCGGGATGCGCCAAGCCTGCAACCGACGGTTGCCCGCCAACGCCAGTTCGACGTCGGGCCGACGCCCCGGCACCGCGAATTCCAGGCTCACGAGCCAGGCCCCCGGCCGCATTTCGGCCAGGGCCTTGTCCCAGGCCCGCGCCATGCTCTCGGGGCGCTGGAAGAGATAGACCAGGTCTTGGCCCGACCACGCGATGGCCCACATGTCGGCCCGCCGGACTGTGGCGAATCGGCAGCGAACGGCTGCGGCCAGGGTCAGCGGCCAACTCCACTCGATGCCTTGCACTTCGGCCTGAGGCCAGGCCGAGCGCAGTGCCCGCAGGCCGTCGCCGAGGCCGCAGCCCGCGTCGAGCACCTTGGCGCCGACGGGCAGGTCAATTCGCGTGGCCAGGCCGTCGAGCGCGCGCGGTGGCGTCGGAAACAGCGGCGCGTCACGCCAGGCGCGCAGCGGGTAGATCACGAGCAGCAGCGCCAATGGCAACAGCCACAGCCAAGCAGGCAGGCCGGCCATGCCGCCACTGGTCAGGGCCGAGACCGGGAATCCCGCGACCACGACGATCCGGCGCAGTGGGCGGTCCACCGCCCACGCGCCCGCGCCGCCCACGGCCAGCGCCATCGCGAAGGCCGCGGCCGGCGTTGCACGCAGTTCATGCTGCGAGGCCAGAAAGACCAGCCAGGCCAGACCCCAGAACAGCAACGCCGGCAGCGGCCAGCGCCGCCATACGTGATTGCCTTCTGGCGCGGCGGAGGCGGTCATGGCCACAGTGTCGGCACGCTCGCCGGGGTCCGAGCGCCGGAACAGCGGCCACAAGACCGCCCAAAAAGAAATGCGCAACTCGGGCGAGTCGCGCAAAGGCGCAGGGACTGCGCCAGGAGGAGACCCACCGAGAAGCGGATGCGCGGCGCGGGTGTCGGCGCCTGCGTGGAGAACTTCAGTGTGTCGTTGCGGCAGCGCGCGCACTGTCGAGTTGCAGGGCGCCCGCAGCCTTGCCCTTGCCGGCGCGGGCCGGCGGGTTGCACATGCCGCAGACATAGTGCTTGGCAATCTCGTGCGGGTGGGTCACGAAGTGACCGCTGCAGCAGCTGCACTTGGTCATGGTCAGCATGCCGTTGTCGACGAACTTGACCAGACGCCAGGCGCGGGTCACGGACAACATCGGCTCCAGGCCCTGGGCCTGGGTCTGTTCGAGGTACAGCTTGTAGGCCTTGATGACGATGTCGATCTCGTCCAGCGCGCTGGACTTGTTCAGGTACTCGTGGATATTGAGGAACAGGCTGGCATGGATGTTGGGCTGCCAGGTCATGAACCAATCGGTGGAGAACGGCAACTGGCCCTTGCTCGGGCTCTTGCCCGCGACCTCCTTGTACAGGCGCAGCAGGCGCTCGTAGCTGAGGTCGGTTTCGCTCTCGAGCACCTGCAGACGCGCGCCCAAATTGATCAACGTGACGGCGCGTTCGATCTGCCGGGCTTCGGTCAGGATGCTCTTGTTGCGGGCCATGTTCGTTCTCCTCTATTTTTCTGTAGGCAAGTGGGGCCGAGGCCAGCGCCGGGCCGCTCCCAAGCGGCCTTGGCACCCCTCGGGGGTCGGCGTGGTACGCCGCCGCCGGGGGCTGACGTCTAGGCCGCTTCCTGGTGCCGGCCGGCAAGCAGGATCGCCGCATGCAGGCGCCCGACGCTCTCGTTGGCCGCGCTCTTGCCATGACTAGTGAGCAGGTTCCAAACCAGATCGTCGTCCATGCGGAAGCGGCACAGCAACGTGCTGCTCTGCGACATCTTCATCATCTGCGCCGGCGACAGCGTGCCGATGATCGTGGCGGTGTCCTCGCTGACCCCCAGGCGGTACAGCGCCTGCTCGCGGTCGCTGCGGATGAGGCTTTGCGCCAGCATCAGGTACGACAGATTGGCTTCGCGGATCTCGGCAAGGATTTGTTCGGTATTCATGGTCGTCGCGTCTCCTGGGTTGCGTTGGGGGCCGGTGTGAAACGAACTGTAGGAGTTCGTGACGCCATGCGACAGGGGCCCTGCGCCATGCCTTGAGTCCGCATTCTTCGATCCCGCTTGTAGGGCAACTTCCTACACGATCGATAGCCTGTGGACTACGTCACGAACAGGCGTCGGCTCGGCACCCAGCGACCCCGCGGGGGCTGGCGAGCCAAGGCGGCGGGGGCGCGGCGAACGCCCGCGCGTCAGAACGTGGTCAGGCGACCGTAGCCGGCGTCTGCGGACTGGCTGCCGAAGGCGGTGCGCCGGCCGGCCTCGACACTGTCAGACCAGCGATCGGTCCCCAGGCGTTGCGGCAGTGCCGACAGGGCCAGCGCTATGCGTGACCGGCAGGCCATCACGGGAACGAGTTTCAGGCCGAGCAAGGCCTTGGATGCCTGCAAGTGGGCCACGCGGGCCAGGTCATCAATGGCCACGACCAGTGAATTGCCCAGTTGCATCAGGGGCATGAGGCCGAACTCGATCAGCACGGCCTGGGGCAGCTTGCGCGCAACGTCCCTGTCGAGCGCAAAGCGCGACAAGTCAACCATCGGGTAGCACATCGTGTAGGCCAGCGCTGTCTGCAGATCGGCGCGATCGATCAGGCCCTGGGCAACCAGCGACTCGCCGAGCGGCGCCTTGCGCTCCTGCCGCTGCGCCTCGAGCGCCCGCGCCAGTTGGGCCTGAGTCAGCAGTCCCAGGTCCAGCAGGGCCTGGCCGAGCGGCCTGATCTTTGCTGTGCGTTGGGCGTCGAGCGCGGCCACCAATTGCTCGCGTGACGTGATCCAGCGCTGTGCAGCCTCTTCCTCGGCCGAGGGGCCGAAGCTGACGTTCTCGATCACGGCAGCGGGTACGAACACGCGCAGCACGGCATCGGGCGCATCGGTCGGTGCGAACAAGAAGGCGCCACAGGCCTGCTTGACACGGCCCAGCGTGCGGCCCGTCAGGTGGCCGCCTGCGACAAGGTCAACGCGGTAGGCGCGCTCGTGCACAACATTGGGTGCGCGCTCCACGGGCAGGCCCGACGTGCGCTGTGCGATCGACCACGGCGTGACCAGCGTCAGGCGCCGGATCCTGGAGAACGGCAGCGACACCGGTTCGCCGTCGGCGCGCATGCGCACGCTGAGCAGGCCGGCGTGGGTATCGAACCCGACCAGCAGGCCCTCGACTGCCGTGCCGGCAGCAGTCTCGATGCGGCAAGCCTGCTCGCCGGTGTCAAGCGTCGTGGTGACAGACCGGCGCACAAAGGGCGGTTGAGGCCAATGCCAGGCCACGTCGGACTCAAGGTCCAGGGTCGGGAAGGGCGTACTCAGTTGCGTCATCGGGGTCGCTTCAACTTGTGTAGTCTCTCTATCGGCTGGTCAGCCGCCGACTGGAGTGACACGAATGGTAACGAGTGACGACACATTTTGTCCGTGACTTATGCCGCGGCGCCCAAGGGCAGGCACCACCCCATCGAGTTTCGGGGCCCGTGCGGGCCGTGCGGGCCGTGCGCCGACGCCTCAGCGCGAAACGCCCATCACCGCATCGGGCAGCGAGGTCACGATGGCCGGGAACAGCGTGATCAAGGCCACCGCCACCAGCATGCAGGCGAAGAACGGGAGCGCCGCGCGGGCGATCCGGTTGCTGTCGATGCCGGTCATGTTCTGCAGCACGAAGAGGTTGAAACCCACCGGCGGCGTGACCTCGGCGATCTCGATCAAAATAATGATGAAAATGCCGAACCACACCAGGTCGAAGCCGGCCTTCTGCACCATCGGCAGCACCACCGCGGAGGTCAGCACGATCATCGAGATGCCGTCCAGCGCCGTGCCCAGGATCAGGTACACGACGACCAGCACCGCGATCAGGCCATAGGGCGACAACTGCGCGGCCGTCACGGCCTCAGCCAGTTCGCGCGGGATGCCGGTGAAGGCCATCGTCTTGGTCAGGAACGCTGCGCCGGCCAGGATGAACATGATCATGCAGCTGACCCGCGTGGCGCCCATCAGGCCGTGCCAGAAGTTGTGCCACGTCAAGCTGCGCCCGGCCGCGGCGATCGCCAGGGCGCCGAGCACCCCGTAGGCCGCGCACTCGGTGGCGGTGGCGATGCCCGCCACCAGCACCCAGAAGATGAAGGCGATCAGCAGCGTGCAGGGAATCAGGCTGCCCGAGCGGCGCAGCTTCTCGACCAGCGTGGTTGGCGCCTCGGCGGGGGGTACCTTGTCCGGGTGGCGCCAACTCCACCACGCGATGTAGCCCGAAAACAGGGCCATTAGCATCAAGCCCGGCAGAAACCCGGCCAGAAACAGCCGGATCACGCTGGCATCGGCGGCCACCGCATACACCACCATCGTGATCGACGGCGGGATCAAGATGCCCAGGCCGCCGGCCGCGGCCAGCGAGCCGAGCGCGAGGTTGCGGTCGTAGCCGCGGCGGCCGAGTTCGGGCAACGCGACCTTGGCGATGGTGGCGCAGGTGGCCGCCGATGACCCCGAGACCGAGCCGAAGATGCCGCAGCCCAGCACGGTGGTGTGCATCAGGCGCCCGGGCACCTTGGACAGCCAGGGCGCCAGGCCGTCGAACATCTGCTCCGACAGCCTGGTGCGAAACAGGATCTCGCCCATCCAGATGAACAGCGGCAGCGCCGCCAGCTCCCAGCTGGCGGTGGTCTCCCAGAACGCCGAGAACAGGTTCTTGCCGGGCTGCGTCGTGACGAACGCCGCCTGCCCGACCCAGCCGACGATGGCCAGCGCCATCGCGATCCAGACCCCGCCCGCGAGCAGCAGCAAGAGGATGAACAGCAGCAAGCCACCGATCTCGAGCAGGCTCATGACGGTGGCTCCACCGCGCTTCGCGTCAACCGCGACGCCTGAAACGCGCGCATGCCTGGGCTGTCGGCTTTGGGCCCATTGCTGACATCGAATTCCTGCTGTCCTGGCCGTGGCGCGGCAACGCGGCATCGGGGCAGCGCAGCGAAGGGCAAGCCGTCTGAGCCCGGCCCAGGTCGCGCCCGTCGCCTGGCCCGCGCTAACACATGCGTGAGCAATCGCACATGCTCAATCAGCTGCCATCGACCAACGAAAGTCGCCAGGTGCGAGGTCTGTTTCATTCTGATGGTCCGCGGCGCTGAAGCGGCAGGCGAAGCGGGCGTAGAGGCGTCGGTGTCACAGATCTTCCGAGAAGTCGCCGCGCGCATGGCGGTCCTCGACGCAAGTGACGTAGCTCGGCCGACCGCCGCGCCACACGCCGACGCATTCGTCGAGCACCGCGATCACGAAGATCGCCGCCCCGACGACAAAGCTCAGCTGCGGAATCCAGATCGGAATCGCCACCATGTTGCCGGCGATGTCGTTGAACTGCCAGCTCTCCCAGGTGAAGCGGGCAGCCCAGAAACCGAGGTAACCCACGGCCAGCGCCGCCACCGCCAGCGAGGCGACTTCGAAGCGCCGCCGCATCGCCGGCGTCAGGGCATCGAGCACCAGCGTGACGCGGACGAAGTCACCATTGCGAAAGCTGTAGGCCATGCCCAGGAATGCGGCCGCCGCGCACAACCAGGAGACGACGTCGTTGACCCAGCCCACCCGCCAGGCCAGCGTGCGCCCGACCGAGGCGCCGATCATCAGCACCAGGATCGCCAGCACGCACAGCGCGGCCAGCGCGCCGCCGGCGGCGTAGAGCGTGTCGAGCGCGCGGCGCATGGCTGGCGACCCGTCACCGCCCCTGGGAGGGTGCCGGGCGCCCTACTTGCGGAACGCGTCGACCAGCGCCTTGCCCTCTGGACCGGCCTTGTCGAGCCACTCGACGAGCATCGTGTCGCCCACCTTCTTCATGTCGGCCTTCAGCGCGGGCGATGGCGACAGGATCTGCATGCCGTTGGCCTTGAGCTTGTCGAGCGACTCGGTATTGACCCGCTTGCTGGCGGCCCAACCGCGCGTCTCGGCATCGGCCGCGGCCTTTTGCACCGCGGCCCGGGTCGGCGCGTCGAGCGCGTCGAATGCCGCCTTGTTGACGATGACCGCGTTCTTGGGCAGCCAGGCCTGGGTGTCGTACCAGTACTTCAGGTGCTCGTAGGTCTTGGTGTCAAAGCCCGTCGAACCGCTGCTCATGTAGCTTTCGACGACGCCGGTGGCCATCGCTTGCTGCAGCTCGGCAGCCTGCACCGTGACCGGCTGCGCACCCACCAGTTCGGCAATGCGCGCAGTGGCCGGGCTGTACGCACGCCACTTCGAGCCCTTCAGGTCGGCCGCCGAGGCGATCGGTTTCTTCGAGTAGATGCCCTGCGGTGGCCAGGCCACGGCGTACAACAACATCATTCCCTGCTCACCGAGCTTCTTCTCGAGCTGCGGCCGCTGCGCCTTGTACAGCTTCATCGCTTCGTCATAACTGTCGGCCAGGAACGGCAGGCCATCGGCGCCGAAGAACTGCCATTCATTCTGGTAGTTGACCAGCAGGATCTCGCCGATCTGCGCTTGCCCGCCCTGCACCGCGCGCTTGATCTCGGGCGCCTTGAACAACGACGCGTTGGCGTGCACGGTGATCTTGAGCTTGCCGGCGGTGGCCCTGTCGATGTCGGCCGCAAACGCCGTCAGGTTCTCGCTGTGGAAATTCGTCGCCGGGTAGGCGGCAGCCAGATCCCACTTGGTTTGCGCAACGGCGGCACCGGTGGCAACCAGCGCAGCGCAGGCGAGCACGAAGCAACGGAACGATCGCATGACGGTCTCCGGAAAAGGGCCAACGATGGCCGGTAGCATAGGCTGTACCGGGCCGACCTTTGACAAGGGCTTCCCCGAGTCCCTATGCCCAGGAGCTGTTGATGACGCCCCCCCCTCCCCGCTGGCAATTCTGGATCGACCGCGGCGGCACCTTCACCGACATCGTCGGCCGCGCCCCCGACGCCTCGCTGCGCACGCTCAAGCTGCTGTCGGAAAACCCCGAGCAGTACCGCGACGCGGCGGTCGAGGGCATCCGCCGCCTGCTCGGGCTGGCGCCGGGCGCGCCGATCACGCCGGAGCTTGTCGAGTGCGTGAAGATGGGCACCACCGTGGCCACCAACGCCTTGCTCGAGCGCAAGGGCGACCGCACGCTGCTCGTGATCAGCCAGGGTTTCGGCGATGCGCTGCGCATCGCCTACCAAGCGCGCCCCAAGCTCTTCGAGCGCCACATCGTGCTGCCCGAGCTGCTCTACGAGCGCGTCATCGAAGCCCGCGAACGCGTGGGCGCACAGGGCGACGTGCTGCAGGCGCTGGACGCCGCCGCGCT
>JANOPR010000539.1:0-4324 GCA_031421955.1 Burkholderiales bacterium | reverse complement strand
GCGTGCCACCGCTGCCATGGCTGAGGGTGACGCGCTCGCCCAGGCGATAGCCCAGGCGCTGCGCCACCTCGGCGCCGAGTACCGCTTCGTACAGTCCGTCGAGGTCGCCGCGAAACGGCTGCCCTTGCGCCAGCACCAGCGGCTGGCGATCGGCGTAGAGAAAATGCTGGAAGTACCCGGGCGTGGTGCCGAGCACCGGAAAGCCGCGGTGCGAATCGCCAAGCGAAATCGGCACCAACCATGCAACTGCCCGGTGGCCGCCGAGCGCCTGCACGCTGCTCATGCGGATGTTGTTGGTCGCACCGCCGACGCGAAACACCGCATAGAGCATCAACTGCACCGGGCCCGTGCGGGCGCCGACGATCAGGTCGGTTCCGCTGACCGCCTGCGAGAAACTGTCGCGCACGTCGGCTCGCATGCGCTCCAGGCTCAACAGCAACAAGGTCGCCAGCGCGATCGACGCCACCACCAGGGACAAGGTCCCGCGCCGGTTCCACGCGCTGCGTACCGCCAGGCCGAGCAGTGGCCTCATGCCACCGCTTCCTGCGCCGCTTGGTTGATCGACGCCAGCGACACCTGCGCGTCGAAGCGCGCTGCCAGCCGCTCGTCGTGGCTCACGAATACCAGGGTGCTGCCGGCGCTGCGGCATTCACCGAGCAGCACGTCCATGAAGCCATCGCGCAGCGGAGCGTCCAACGCTGAGGTGGGCTCGTCGGCGATCACGAGTTCGGGCGCGCCGATCAGGGCCCGCGCCGCCGCCACCCGCTGTTGCTGACCGACCGACAACTCGGCCGCCCTGCGCTTCCAAAGCCCTGCGGCCAGACCGACGCGCGACAGCAGCGAGCCGGCGTCGGCCTGCACCCCGCCGCTGCGCTGCGCTGCACGCTCGCGGCGCAGCCTCGAGAAGCGGCACGGCAGCAGCACGTTGTCGAGCACGCTCAGGTAGGGCAGCAGGTTGAACTGCTGGAAGATGTAGCCGACGTGGTCGGCCCGCAGCGCATCGCGACGCGCTCCCGAGAGGCCAGACCAGTCCGACCCGAGCAGGCCGACCCGCCCCTGGCGTGGTACCAGCTCGCCCGCCAACAGCCCCAGCAGCGTGCTCTTGCCGCTGCCGCTCGGGCCGTACAGGAACAGCGTGCTGCCGGCCGCGATACTCAGCCGATCGATGGCCAGGCAGTCATGCTCCGCACGCGGCCATGCAAAGCGCAGGTTCTCGATCTCGATCAAGACGGGGCTGCCTTCGTGTTCAGCGGGTCAGCGCGACACGACGCGCCGGGCGCGAGAGCGTGCGCTTGAGCTGGCCCTTGGGCGTGGCCACCTGCACCTCGATCCGCTTCATCTCGGCAAAGGCGTCGAACAGGCCGACGTCGACGAAAGCCGCCCGGGCAGCGTCTTGGCACTCGAATTCGAAGATGGCGTCGATGTCGGCATGTTCATCTTTCGCGCTCGCACCTCCGGGCGGGGTTGCGCCGAGCTTGAGAACGGCCGAACTGAGCGTCACGTTCGACAGTTTGCACTGCGCCGCTGGATCGATGACGAACAGGGTCTGCGCCGCGTTCAACTTGGCCAGCGCGGCCTCGACGCGCTTGCGTTCGGCATCGGTGCGCGGTGCGCGCTCGAAGCCGACCAGATTGTCCAACGGGGACGCCATCTGCAATGTGAGCTTGCGCGCCTCGACCGCGATGCCGAGCGCGAGCACACCGTGCTGGTGCGCCTGGCCCTGCGCCAGTGCAATGGCGGGCATTGCCAGCATGCCCAGCCGGAGTACGTGGTGAAGCAGCTTCATCGTGTTCCCTCCAAGGATCGGTGCTGTCGGATGCACGCTTGGCAGCTTGGACTTGCCACAGGACAAGCCGCATTCAATGCTTTCAGCATGCGTAGGAGCACAGACCGCGGATGCCGTCCGAGTTGAACACGGCGCATGCTAGTGCACCCGCCGCCACGCCCATCGCCGCACGGCTGTGCAAAGCCCGCACCATCGCCCGCCCGCGCGCACGATGCACCCCGCAGTCGGGCATCTTCCGTTCGAGGATCAGGCGATGCGCTGCGATGGCCTGCGCATCTAAGGGCCGACGGCCCTGCATGTGGCCCGCGTTAGTTCAACTGCCGATTCAGCCCGAAGACGCGAGCCAACCTGGCTACCGCGACACGCTGGTCGTCACGCTGCGGTCCGGCGGGTTTCAGGGGCCCGGTGCGGGCACCGACCTGCAATGTTGTGTCCTGCCACGCCAGCGGCGCTTTCGATGCCGAGGCGATCCTCATGTGCAGCGCGCCGGGTCGTCCAGCGTTGGCTTCGAGTCCAGTTCAGTTCAGATTCCGCCCGTGCGGCCTACCCGTCGCGCACATCGAAGGAGTGGCTTGACCTCGGCTACGCTTGGGTCATGAAAACCGCCAGCATCGAGTTGCAACGCATCAGGGCCATGTCCAACAGCCACGATCTGATTCGGTCGCGCGCCAGCGCCACCGTGCAGGCCACGCCGCCGCGCGACGAGGGTGAGGCGGGCAGCAGGCTGGCACAGGCGACCGAGAATGCCCGCGTGTTGCTGCTGGTGATGGCGCAACTTGCCGAGCTTGATTTGCGCAAGGCGCACCGCCAGCGCGCAAGCGCGGCGTGACCCGCTTGCCCGCAGCGTCCACCGCGCCCGCCGCGCAAAGCGCGCTGCGCCTGCGCGTCGCACGCTGGGCCACGCGCGGGCAGTTCCTGCTGTTCGGTTTCCTCGGCGGCGTCTGGGGCGTGCACATTCCTTCGGTCAAGGCGCACTACGGCCTGGACGCGGGTGCGCTGTCGCTGGCGTTGTTGGCCCTGGCCGTGGGCGCGGTGCTGTGCCTGACGATCGCAGGCCGCGTCATTGCGCATTTCGGTGCCCAGATGGTGGCACTCGCGGCCGGGCTGCTGATGTCGGCAGGCCTGGCCGCCGTACTGTGGCCAACGGGCTACGCGACCTTGATCGCGTGGGTGGTGCTGCTTGGCGGCGCTTTTGCCTTGTTCGACGTGGCGATCAACGCCGAAGGCAGCGTGCTTGAAGCGGCCAGCGGCAAGAAGGTGATGAGCGGCTTTCACGGCATGTTCAGTCTGGGCGGCATGGCCGGCGCGGCGCTCGCTGCGCTGCTGATCAGCGCCGACGTTCCCGCCACGGTGCAGTTGGCGGCCGCCGGCGCCGCGGCTGGCGCGTTGGCCGCGTTCGCCAGCGCCTACATGTTGCCGACGCATGCCGCCGACGCGGCACCGTCGGCTGGCTACTGCCTGCCGCGCGGCGCGCTGGCCGTGCTGGGTGGGTTGGCGGCGGTGGGCCTGCTGGCCGAGGCGGCGATCTACGACTGGAGCGTGCTCTACCTGCAGGAGGAGGCGGGCGCCGCGCCCGCGCTGGCCGCACTCGGCTACGCCAGTTTCTCCGGCGCCATGGCGGCCACGCGCTTTGCCGGCGACACCCTGCGCACGCACTTCAGCGCGCAGCGCTTGCTGGGCGTCAGCAGCCTTCTGGCGGCCTTGGCCATGGCCACGCTGCTGGTGGTGCGTGACCCGCTCGTTGCCTTGATCGGCCTGGCGCTGGTCGGCGTCGGATTCGCCAATGTGGTGCCGATTCTCTTCATTGCCGCGACCAAGGTGCCGGGCGTCGCGCCGGCACCGGCGATTGCGGCGGTGTCGTCGATCGGGTACCTGGGCATGGTCGCAGGCCCGCCCCTGGTGGGTGGCATCGCGCAGGCCAGCTCGCTGAGTTGGGGCCTGGCGGTGGTGGTGCTTGGCGCCTTGTTGCTGGCCTGGGGTGCGCGGCGCATCCCGGCGTAGCCGCAGCGCACGCGCTGCATCGCCCGTGCCTGCGGCTCAGTTCGTGGGCTGCGTGGGGTTCGCGATCGGCACGGCGTCGGCACGCGGCAGGTGCTGCGGCGAGGTCATGCCCATCGAGACGTAGATGCTCGTGACGGCTTCGACGCCGACGTCCGCGCGCGTGACCCAGTGCTCGGGCACGTAGAGCAGGCCACCACCCACGGGCACCGGCGCGGTCGGGATCAGCACGGCCAGGCAGCGCTGGCCATTGACCAACACCGGCACGTCACTGCCCAGCAGGGCCAGCGCGGCGCTGCTGCCTTCGGCGCTCGGGGCGCCGAAGTGACACCACACGGCACTCATCGCGCGCAGACCGTCGCCTTGCGCGTCGTCATGGGAAAACAGCGCCACCAGTTTGCGCAGCAGGTCGTAGACGCTGCGCACCACGGGGATGCGGCTGACCAGCGCGTCGACCATCGTGGCCAGGCCCCGCTGCAGGCCGGCCTCGACCAGCAGGCCCAGGCCGAAGATCAGCGCGGCCTCGATGGCCACGCCCAG
>JANOPR010000538.1:0-4107 GCA_031421955.1 Burkholderiales bacterium | reverse complement strand
GCGCCGGTGATCCGCGGCGAACTCGGCTCGCGCTTCCAGATCACCGGCCGCATGACGCCGGGCGAAGCGAGCGACCAGGCGCTGCTGCTGCGTGCCGGCTCGCTGGCCGCGCCGATGGAGATCATCGAGGAGCGCACGATCGGCCCAAGCCTGGGCGCAGAGAACATCCAGGTCGGCTTCAACAGCGTCATCTATGGCTTCTCGGCGATCGCAGTGTTCATGTGCGCCTACTACATGCTGTTCGGCGTCTTCTCGTCGATTGCCCTGGCCTTCAACCTGCTGCTGCTGGTGGCCCTGCTGTCGATGTTGCAGGCGACCCTGACATTGCCGGGCATGGCGGCAATTGCCCTGGCGCTGGGCATGGCCATCGACTCCAACGTGCTGATCAATGAGCGCGTGCGCGAGGAGTTGCGTGGCGGCGCCAGCCCGCAGATGGCGATCGCCACCGGCTATGAGCGCGCCTGGGGCACTATCCTCGACTCCAACATCACCACCTTGATCGCCGGCCTGGCGCTGCTGGCCTTCGGTTCGGGCCCGGTGCGCGGCTTTGCCGTCGTGCACTGCCTGGGCATCCTGACTTCGATGTTTTCGGCGGTCGTGTTCTCGCGCGGGCTCGTGAACCTCTGGTACGGTGGACAGAAGAAATTGAAGGGCGTCTCGATCGGTCAGATCTGGCGGCCGGACGCAAGCAAGTCAGCCGCCGACGCCTGAACGACAGGACACCCATCATGGAATTCTTCAGGATCCACCGCGACATCCCGTTCATGCGCCATGCGCTGGTGCTGAACGCGATTTCGCTGGTCACCTTCCTGGCCGCGGTGTTCTTCATCGCCACGCGCGGCCTGCACCTGTCGATCGAGTTCACCGGCGGCACCGTGATGCAGGTCGAGTACGCTGCCGCCGCCGACCTGGGCAAGACGCGCGCCACCATCGACCGCCTGGGGCTGGGCGAGGTGCAGGTACAGAACTTCGGCACTTCGCGCGACGTGCTGATCCGACTGCCATTGCGCGGCGAGGCCAAGCTAAGTGAGTTGGCTGGCAACGTCTTCGAGCAGCTGTGCCGGGCGGAGTCCGGCCGCGTGGGGAGCCAGCAGCTGACCACCGCGCAGGGTGAGCAGGCCAGCCGAATGTCATGCAAGACCGCGGCTGGTGACGAACCATTGACACTTTCACGCACCGAATTCGTCGGCCCCTCGGTCGGTGCCGAACTGGCCACGAACGGCGCCTGGGCACTGATCGTGACCATCGTGGGCATCATGATTTACCTGGCGATGCGCTTCGAATGGAAGTTCTCCGTCGCGGGCATCGTCGCCAACCTGCATGACGTGGTCATCATCGTGGGCTTCTTCGCCTACTTCCAGTGGGAATTCTCGCTGGCGGTCCTGGCCGCGGTGCTGGCGGTCCTGGGCTACTCGGTGAACGAGTCGGTGGTGATCTTCGACCGCGTGCGCGAGACGTTTCGCAAGTTCCGCAAACTCGACACGCACGAAGTCATCGACCACGCCATCACCAGCACCATCAGCCGCACCATCATTACCCATGGCAGCACGCTGATGATGGTGGTCTCGATGCTGGTCTTCGGCGGCGAGACGCTGCATTACTTCGCGCTGGCCCTGACCATTGGCATCCTGTTCGGCATCTACTCGTCGGTGTTCGTGGCCGCGGCCATCGTGATGTGGCTGGGCGTCAAGCGCGAAGACCTCGTGAAACTGTCCGCGAAGGACGGCGACCCGAACGACCCGAACGCCGGCGCAATGGTCTGATCGCCCGGGCCGTGGTGTAGAGTCTGCCGACCTATCCCCAGCACGAGAGCCCCCCGATTCCCATGGAGACTGTCGGCGACCAAGCAAGCCTGGCCTACCAGGCCCGTCGTCTCTACACGGAAGAGCTGGTCAAGGGCTTGCCGGCGCTGGTCAATTTGGTCGGCAACTGGGCGGTGGCACCGGAGCGCATCAGTGCCGCCGCGATCGACCCGGGCGTTGTCGGGCGACTGCGTGACACGGCCATCGCGCTCAAGCAGCATGGCCAGGACTGGCACAAAGGCATGGTGGCCGCGCTGCAGGATGCGCTGAAGCATCCTGCAGCCTCGCGCACGGGCGACTACGCCGGCACGACGCGCAAGCTGTCGTTGGTCGATGACGAGACCATCGAGCGCGAGATCGTCACTTCGCGGCTGGCGCTGGCCATCATGGACCGGGCCAACTGGGAGTTCAATGACCTACGCACCCGCGTGGCGCTGCTCGAGCGCCGCGAAGAACTCGACCCCCATGACCTGTTGCGTACGCATGTGCTGGCGCGGATCGTGACCCTGGCCTGGTCCGAGGCCGGCCTGGTCGACGTGGCCATCCGTGACCTGCAACCGGTGCTGCACGAAGAATTCGGTGTGCTGGTGCAGGAGGCTTTCCACACAGCCAACGAGTGGCTGGTGTCCAAGCGCGTGCTGCCCGATATCGATCTTCGCCCGCTGATCCGGCGCTCGCGTGGCGGAGCCACGACGGGTTATGCCGGCCAGGTGCATGAAGAGACGCGGATGTTGACGCGCTCCGGTGTGCCGAGCGGCCACGCGCAGGGCGGTGACAACGCCATGGCCGTGCTGACGCGCCTGAACCGCTTGATCGAGCAGCAGGTGCCGGCCTTTGCCGAGACCGCCCACGCCGGTGTGCAACGCACGGTGTCGCCCGCGCTTGCAGCAGCCATCGGCCAGGCCCAGCAGGGCATGCAACGGCGCATCGATCGCCACGATGTGGCCTCGGCCGCGGCGACGATCTCGCCAGCGTTGCTCGAGGAGCTCAACCTGCGCAAGCAGGCGCTGAAGCGTGCCGCCGAAACGCCGGTCGAGCGCGCCACCATCGAAATCGTGGCCCTGTTGTTCCAGAGCATCCTGACCGAGGAGCGCATCCCTTCGGCCGTGCGCGTCTGGTTTGCGCGGCTCCAGATGCCCGTGCTGCGCGTGGCGGTCGGCGAGCCGGACTTCTTTGCCACGGTCGACCACCCTGCGCGCCGCCTGATCGACCGCATGGGCGCCTGCGTGATGGGTTTTGACTCCACGGCCAACGCCGTGGGTGACGCGCTCGAAGGCGAAATCAAGCGGGTCGTGCAGGTCGTCGAGGCCTACCCGGACACCGGGCGCCGGGTTTTCCAGACCGTGCTGACCGAGTTCGAGCGCTTCATCGAGCATTACTTCAAGAGCGCGAACAAGGCCACCGTGCGTGGCGTCTCGCTGGCGCAGCAGGTCGAGCAGCGCGAGACGCTGGCGATCCAGTACACGATCGAGTTGCGCAAGATGCTGAACGAGGTGCCGGTTCAGGAAGGCGTGCGCCAGTTCCTGTTCCATGTCTGGGCCGACGTGCTGGCGATGGCGGCCGTGCGCCATGGGGCCCAGGGTGAGGCGACCAAGGCCATGCGCAAGGCTGCCTCCGACCTGATCTGGTCGGCCGGTGCCAAGGTGTCGCGCGAAGAACGCGCCGACGTGATCCGGCGTCTGCCGCCGCTGTTGAAGCAATTGCGCGACGGCATGGAGTCGGCCGGCGTGCCGGCCGCCAAGCGCGACGAGCATGTGCGGGCAATCAACGACTCCCTGGCGGCCGCGTTCACCGCCAAGGCTGCTGCCATTCCGGCCGAGAGATTCGAGGAACTGCGCGAGCGGCTCGAGGCGCTGGAGGAATTGCTGCCCGACGCCAGCGACGTCGAGCTCGACCAGACGCTGATGCTCGACATCTCGGGCGACGACAGCGGCGACCTCGAAGTCGTCGGTGAGGGGGGCTCGATGCCGACGCCGGCCATGCTGTCGTGGGCGCGCGAACTGCAGGTCGGCAGCTGGTACATGCTTGAGTACAACGACCGCAACGAAGCCGTCCAGCTGGCATGGCAGGGCATGCGCCGCCACCTCTCGCTGTTCGTCACTGCCAGTGGGCGCTGCCTGCTGTTCGAACAGCACCGCCTGGCGTCCTACTTGCAGGCGGGTCTGTTGTTGCCGGCGCAGGACGAAGCCCTGACGGTGCGGGCCACGCGTACTGCAATGGCGAAGATCGACAACGATCCGGCGAGATTGTTGAACTGACGGACAGCGGGCCGGCCGGCCCTCTCCGGTAGGGGCCTTTAGCCCTG
>JANOPR010000537.1:0-8645 GCA_031421955.1 Burkholderiales bacterium | reverse complement strand
GCAGCCCGCCTGTTGGGCCGAGTCGAAACCCAATCGCTGGTCGAGCATGTGACCAAGTTGGCACCCAAACTGATCGAAGACGTGATTCCCAAGATGGTCGGTATCGCCACCCTGCAAAAGGTCCTGCAGCTGCTGCTGGAGGAAGGCGTGCACATCCGCGACATGCGCTCGATCGTCGAGTGCCTGGCCGAACATTCGGCCACGGTCACGGATGCCAATGAGTTGGCGCAGCGCATCCGCGTGCACTTGGCGCCGGCCATCGTGCAGCAGATCTACGGCCCGGCCAGGGAACTCGACGTCATCGCCCTGGACCCGCAGCTCGAGCGCCTGGTGGCGCAGGCGCTGAGCAGCCCGCATGGCGCCGCCCTGGACCCCGGCGTGGCCGATACCTTGACCCGCAGCGCGGCCGACAGCGCCCGCGCGCAGGAAGACATCGGCCTGCCGGCCTGCCTGCTGGTGCCCGACCTGATCCGCACGCCGATTGCGCGCCTGCTCAAGCGCGCCGCGCCGCGCCTGAAGGTGCTCGGCCACAGCGAGATCCCCGACACCCATTCCATCCGCATCGCCTCTGTCATCGGAGCACCCGCATGAACCCCCACGCTCGCCTTCACTCGCTGCCCCCTGGGCCCGCAAGGGGTCCCTTCGTGGCCCTCTGCGGGCGCACCGCCCATGAGGCGGCTCTACGGGAGGTCGCATGAACGTCAAACGCTTCACCGCCCGCACCCCACGCGAGGCCTTGGCCCTGGTCCGCCAGGCCTTCGGCGCCGACGCCATCGTGCTGTCAACGCGTCCCGCACCCGAGGGCGTCGAGGTGCTGGCCATGGCACCCGAGAGCCTGGCTCAGATCGAGCAGGTGCGTGGCACGGCGCCGGCTGACGCCACCGCTGCGCCGGTGACGAATGTGCTGGAGGACGTCAAGGCCCTGTCGATGAGCACCTTGACCTTTCAGGACTACGTGCGCGAGCGCATGCTCAAGCGCCGCAAGGCCGAGATCGCGCAGCCTGCGAACTCGCCTGCGCCCACCGCGCCGGCACAGGCGGCTCGCGTGGCTCAAGCGGCACCGGCGCCCGTGGCCGCGCCATTGCGCCCGGCCACGATCGCAACGGCGCCCAGGCTGGGCGCGCACCGCTCGCAGCGCGCGCCGATGGCGCACGAGGACAACCCATACGCCGAGGTGCCGTCATTGGCACAGTTGTCGCCCGGGGGTGACAGCGCCGGCGCACAGCGAGAGCAGGCCATGCTCAACGAGCTGCGCCAGGTCAAGGGCATGATCGAAGAGCGCTTCGATGCGCTGGCGTTCATGGAAAAACTGCAGCGCAATCCCAAGCGCGCGAGTCTGACGCAGAAGCTGCTCGTCAGCGGCTTCTCGCCGGCCCTGATCCGCAAGCTGGTCGAAGGCCTCCCCGCCGACTGCGCCGACGAAGCGGCATGGGCCGCAGCCGTGCTCGAACGCAACCTGGTTGCCGCCGAGGGCGAGCCGGCGCTGGAAGAGGTGGGCGGCATCTACGCCCTGATCGGCGCCACGGGTGTGGGCAAGACCACCAGCACGGCCAAGATCGCTGCGGCCTTCGCCACGCAGCATGGTTCGGCCAACCTCGGACTGATCACGCTCGACGCCTACCGCGTGGGCGCGCAGGAACAGCTCCGCACCTACGGCCGCATCCTGGGCGTGCCGGTGCACACCGCGCATGACCGGGCCTCGCTGGAGGACCTGCTCGACCTGCTGTCGGCCAAGAACATGATCCTGATCGACACCGCCGGCATGGCCCAGCGCGATGCACGCACGCGCGAGCTGCTGGAAATGGTGAGCCACCGCTCGATCCAGAAGCTGCTGGTCGTGAACGCCGCGGCGCAGGGCGAGACCATCGAGGACGTGATGATTGCCTACCAGGCCGCCAGCTGCCGTGGCATCGTGATCTCGAAGATCGACGAGGCCGTGAAGCTCGGCCCGGCGCTCGACGCCGCGATCCGCCACAAACTCAAGGTCGTCGGCGTCGCCAACGGCCAGCGTGTGCCCGAGGACTGGCACCGCCTGTCCTCACAGGCCCTGGTGCAACGCGCACTGCGGGCCCAGGTCAACCCGAGCTGGAAGCTTGATGCAGACGAGGTCAGCCTGATCTTCTCCGGACAGTATGGCGGTGCCCTGCGGACTGCGCACACCGGCGCCGCGCTGCACGCCTGAGCGTTCCGATGCACGCCATGCTCGACATCCCTGCCGCACGGTTCGAGGCCTGCAGCCTTCCGGCGCACGCTGTGCCCTCGGATCAGGCCGATGGCCTGCGCCGGCTGTTCAGCGTGCACCGACCGCGTTTCGTGGCCGTCGTGGCCAATGCCGAGATGGCGTTCTCAGGACTCGTGCTCGAGCGCCTGGCCAGCGCCTGCAGCCAGGCGGGTCGCCGCACGCTGATGGTCGACGCGGCCGCCAGCGCGCCTGCGCCGCACGAATTGGTGGCCCTGGACCTGGCCGCGGGCATCGAGCCCATGGCACCCGGCCGGGCCTACATGGCCGCACGCGGTCTGCCACTGCGTCACGTCGATAGCCGCGGCTCCTGCGCTGGCTTCCTGCAGGCGATCACGGACGCCGCAACGCTGGCCGACGTGGTCATCGTGCATGCCGACGCCTCCGACCTGGGCCGGCTCTTCACCGGCCGCGCGGTGCGCCCGTTGCTGCTGGCCGCCGACCACCCTGCGACGGTCACCGAGGCCTATGGCGGCTTGAAGCTGCTGGCGCAGCGCCACAGCCTGATGGCCTTTGACCTGCTGCTCGCCGCAGCCCCGCAGCAGCCGCGCGTGCCGCGCATCGCCCAGCAGCTGGCGCTGGCAGCCGACCGCTTCGTCGGCGCCGCGCTGCACGACTGGGCCTGCATCGACCCCATGGACACCAGCTTGGCGCCTTCGTTGGCCCGTCTGGTGCACGGTCTGCTGCACCTTGAAACCGAACCCGAACACGCCCGGAGCTACTGATATGAACCACCCCCGAAGCGGCTTCGCCGCTCCCCCTCAAGGGGGCACCGCCAGCGGACGGGCAAAGCCCGATCCGCGGCGGTCGCTTGGATGGACCTGCGGGTTCATGCGTCGCGAGCCGGGCTTTGGCACCGTGGAGAACTGATATGTACACCGCACAAGGCCGCCTGGACAACAGTGCGACGCTCAAGCAGTACAGCCCCCTGGTGCGCCGCCTGGCACACCAGATGATCGCCCGCTTGCCGGCCAACGTCGAACTCGACGACATGATCCAGGCCGGCATGATCGGCCTGAACGACGCCCTCGGCCGCTTCGACGCCGTGCAGGGTGTGCAGTTCGAGACCTTTGCCACGCAGCGGATCCGCGGCGCGATGCTGGACGAACTGCGCAGCGGCGACTGGATGAGCCGCGGCAACCGCAAGCAGCAGCGTCAGATCGAAGCGGCAGTGCAAAAGCTCGAACAGCAGTTCGGCCGTGCGCCCGCCGAGAGCGAGATCGCCAAGCAGATGGGGCTGTCGCTCACCGAGTACCAGGAGATGCTCGGCAAGGTGCGCGGCACCCAATTGCTCTACCTGGAAGACCTGAGCGGCAGCGGCGAGGGCGACGACGACTATCTGGACCGCCATGTCGTCGATGCCGACGCCAACCCCTTGGCCAGGCTGACTGACCGGCGCATGCGCGAGGCGCTCGTCGAGGCCATCAAGCTGCTGCCCGAGCGCGAGCAGTACGTGATGAGCATGTACTACGAGCACGACATGAATCTCAAGGAGATCGCGGCGGTGCTCGAAGTCACCGAGTCGCGCGTCTGCCAGCTGCACAGTCAGAGCATCGCGCGCCTGCGCGTCAAGTTGCGCGGGCATTGAAGCGGTCGGCGGCGCTGCCGCTCGGCGGCGCGAGAGTTCATTGAATTGAGTGCACAGCTTGCCGGGCCGGGACCCGGCACGCTACGCAGTCAACAACAAGGGAACCAGGCGCACCCGAAGTGCCGAGACAGTCCAGATCAGGCGTGGACGAAGCTCGTCGTGGCAGGGCGCTCGCTGTGGCCGCCAGTGCCGTAGACCGTCGGCGGCAGCGGGGAGGGCATCAGCACCTCGATCGCACGGTCCAGGGCTGCGATGGCGCGGGCCAGGCTCTCGCGCTGGGCGGCGACCTGACCACTGGCCAATGCCAGGCGCTGGCGCAAGGGTTGCGGCACACCCGTGGGTTGGCGTGAGGCATGGCTGAAACGATGGATCGCCGCGGCCAAGGCGCGGTGCAGCTCGGCGGCATGGCGTTCGATGCCGTTGGCGTCGCGGTCGCGCAGCGCTGCGCCCAATGCGCTCAAATGCGTCTCTACCGCCTGCAACGAGGCCTCGAGTGCCTCGACCGACCGGGTGGGCGGCAATGTGTCGACGTACAGCGCTTGCATCAAGGGCTCAATGCTTCTGGCTGGCCAGGAATTCCTGCGTGTGGGCGATCAGCTTGTCGGCGATCGCCTCGGCGTTGACCTGGAACTGGCCGTCGCGAATGGCCTGCGCGATGCGCGAGACCTTCTCGGAGTCGAAATCGGCGTTGCTCTCGTTGACCAGCTTGGCTGCGGCCGGCGACAGTGCCACCTTGGTGCTCGCCTCGGGAGCTGCCGCAGCCGGCGCGGGCTTGCCCGAACTCGTGGCCGCCGCATTGCCGTTGGCCGGAACGACGGACTGGATGCTGGTGTCGACTGGACCGATCTTCATGATGAGGCTCCTGATGCCGGCGTCGCCCAGGTCGGGCAGGCGGCCGGTTTTTCACGTATGCGTTGGCTATCGGTGGTTGGCGGCCGGACTTTAGGGCTTTTTACAATTGCCGTACGCAGCCCCTGCGTTGCCGAGGGTGGCCAAATGCGTACAGGGCGACCTGCCGTGAGGTTTTTCACAACGCGACCTCCACCAGCCGTTCGGCGATCGCCACGCCGCTGATGACGCGGCCGGACTCGGTGCGCACGCGCACGCTCTGGCCTTCGACGCCGGCAGCCAGCGCCTGGCCCTCGCCACTGATGCGCCAGCCGCGGCCGGTCGCGACGACGCGCACGCTGTCGCCCGCCGCAAACCACTGGCGCGCGCGCAGATCGCGCGCGTGCACGGCCGCGCCGGCGGCGAGCGGCCGCGCCAGCAGGCGGCCGATGGCGAGTTGCTGGTGAGCCAACGGTGCGGTCGGCGTGGCAGCCAGATTGACCTCGCTGGTGCGCAGGTCGTCCGCGGCCAGCATGTGGCCGGCGACGAGCGGTGCGTTGGCCACCAGGGCCGGGCCGAAGACATCGATGTGGATCGGCAGGAAGACGTTCCAGCGCACGCCGTCATCGTTGCAGCGCAGGCCGATGCGCGCGCTGCCCCAAAGGCGCATGCCCGAGGGCAGGTAGGGCTGCACCGAGGCGCAGGGCGCGAGGTGCAGGCGTGGGTCCAGGCGGCCCACGCGCACCTCCACTCGCAGGCCC
Organism: Burkholderiales bacterium; assembly: GCA_031421955.1. Taxonomy (GTDB): domain Bacteria; phylum Pseudomonadota; class Gammaproteobacteria; order Burkholderiales; family Burkholderiaceae_C; genus CADEEN01. Next base: position 3,229 of record JANOPR010000537.1, on the reverse strand, counting down.
GGTGTGGCGATCTGTCGCGTGGCTTCTTGCGCGAAGCTCTGAACCTGGGTGGCGAGCGCCCCCTCGATCGACTGAGCGCGCGCGGGCAGCGCCGCGGCGAGCAGTACGGCGACCAGGAACAGCAGGCGCATGCGGAGCTTCGGGTTCACGAGAGTGAATGTAGGCATGCCGCGGCACTCCGGTGCGCCGAATTGACAGGCCTTGCACGTCCTTATCGCCCTTATGTTTTTCGGGGTGCTGCCCACAATCCGCCGCAATGCCCTGACAAGGGCGCCGAGGGTGCCGCCGATGATCCACCGACTGACCGACACGCTGAACTTCCAGGCCGAAGCCCTCGTGCTGCGTTCGGAGCGCCAGCGCCTGATCGCCAGCAACATCGCCAATGCCGACACCCCGGGCTACGTTGCCCGCGACATGAACTTCGCCTCGGCCCTGCTCGAGGCGACCGGGCAGCGGGCCACGGCAGGCCGCATGAATGCCACTGCGGCGGGCCACATGCAGGCCCCGGCCGGCGCGCGCGCCGAGGCCAACCTGCGCTATGCCACGCCGAGCCAGACCAACCTTGACCGAAACACGGTCGACATGGACCGCGAGCGCGCCAGCTTCGCCGACAACAGCCTGAAGTACGAAGCCACGCTGCGTTTCATCAACGGCAGCATGCGCACGATGCTCGACGCCATTAAAGGCCAGTAAGCCACTTTGAAGGGAGACAACCATGTCGATGTTCCAGATCTTCAACGTGGCCGGCAGTGCCGTGTCGGCGCAGAGCCAGCGGCTCAATGTGGTGGCCAGCAACCTGGCCAATGCCGATACCGTGGCTGGCCCCGACGGCAGCGCCTACAAGGCGCGCCAGGTGGTGTTCCAGACCGAGCTGATGGGTGCGCAGGGCAGTGCCGGCGTGCGCGTCTCGACGATCAGCGAGGACCAGACCGCCGGGCGTCGCGTGCACGACCCCAAGCACCCGGGAGCAGACGCCGAGGGTTACGTCACCTACAGCAACGTCAACGCGGTCGAGGAGATGGTCAACATGATCTCGGCCTCGCGCTCGTACCAGAACAACATCGAAGTCATGAACACCGCCAAGACCCTGCTGCAGAAGACTCTGCAACTGGGACAGGGTTGATCTTGACGTCCACCAGGGACTGAATCATGCCGACCGTCAATGCATTCACCGCGCTGAACAGCCCGTCGGCCGCGACGCCGCCAAGGACTCAGAACGAAGTCGCCAGCGAGGATCGTTTCCTCAAGCTGCTGGTGGCGCAGATGAGCAACCAGGACCCGCTCAATCCGCTGGACAACGCGCAGGTCACGAGCCAGATGGCGCAGATCAGCACTGTCAGCGGCCTGGACAAGCTCAACAAGACCGTCGAAGGACTGAACCGGCAATTCGTGCAGATGCAGGCGCTGCAAGGCGCTTCGCTGGTCGGCCGCGATGTGATCCTGCCGGGCGACAGGCTCGCGCCCAACGACGCCGGCCTGGTCCAGGGCGGCTTCGAGCTGGCCGCGCCCGCCGACAGCGTGCGCATCGAGGTACTCAATGCCGGCGGCCATGTCATCGACACCATCAACCTCGGCGCCGAGGGCGCCGGGCGACACGGCTTCGAGTGGACCCCGCCGGCCGGCATCGACGCCACGCTGGGCGACCGCTTTCGTGTCGTGGCCCGCAGCGGCGCGGCGACCGTGGCCGCCACGCCCTTGATGCGCGACCGCGTCGCCGCGGTCGCCACCGGCGGCGACACCTTGACCCTGGAGCTGCGCCTGAACGGCAGCGTCGCGTACTCGCAGATCAGAGCATTCAACTGAGTCCAAAGGAAATCCCATGAGCTTCCAGCAAGGCCTGTCCGGTCTCAACGCCTCGAGCAAGAACCTCGAGGTCATCGGCAACAACATCGCCAACTCCAATACCTACGGCGCCAAGGCCTCGCGCGGCGAGTTCGCCGACGTCTACGCCAACGCCTTGAACGGGGCGGGCTCCAACTCGGTGGGCATCGGCACGACGCTGGCGGCGGTGACGCAGCAGTTCACGCAGGGCAACATCACCTCGACCGAAAACCCGATGGACCTGGCCATCAACGGGGCGGGATTCTTCCAGGTCAGCGATGGGCGCAACCCGACCATGTATACGCGCAACGGCCAGTTCAAGGTCGACCGCTCGGGCTTCATCGTCAACAACCAGGCGCAGCGCCTGATGGGCTATGCGGCCGACGGCAGCGGCGTGATCCAGCCCGGCAACGCCGTCGCACTGCAGCTGCCCACGGCCGGCATCAACCCGCAGGCCACCGATGAAATCGAGCTCGAGATGAACCTCGACTCGCGCTCGGCCACGACCGCTCCGACGGCCGGCCCGGCGATCGACTTCAGCGACCCGCGAACCTACAACAATGCCACGTCGCTGGCCGTCTACGACGACCTGGGTCAGGACGTGGCATTGACCTACTACTTCCAGAAGTCCGCCACCAGCGTGTGGAACGTGTTCATCACGGTCAACGGCGCGCCGGTCAACGGCACCGTGGCCGCGCCCCTGCCCACCACCACCATCACCTTCCCCGCCAACGGCGGCGCGCCGATCGCGCCCGCGGGCCCGGTCACGTTCGACGTCCCGGCCTCGGTGAACACCGTCGGCGCGTTGACCCTGCCGATCACGGGCGTGCAACTCAGTCTGTCCGGCGCCACGCAGTACGGCTCCGGTTTCGCGGTCACGAACCTGTCGCAGAACGGCTATGCGCCGGGTCAGCTGACGGGCATCGGCATCGAGGCCAACGGTGTGGTGATGGCGCGCTACAGCAACGGCCAGAGCAAGCCCGCCGGGCAGATCGAACTGGCCACCTTCCGCAACCCGCAGGGCCTGCAGCCGCAAGGCGGCAACGTCTGGGCGCGCGCCTTTGCGTCGGGCGACCCGATCCTGGGTGTGGCCGGCGAGGGCAGCCTGGGCGTGCTGCAGTCGGGCGCGCTCGAGGAGAGCAACGTCGACATGACGGCCGAGCTGGTCAACATGATCACGGCGCAGCGCGTCTACCAGGCCAACGCCCAGACCATCAAGACGCAGGACCAGGTGTTGCAGACGCTGGTCAACCTGCGTTGATGCTTCTGACCTGAACGAAGGACGGGCCGATCATGGATCGAATGATTTACCTGAGCATGTCGGGCGCGAAAGCGACGATGCAGCGCCAGGACGTGCTTGCCAACAACCTGGCCAACGTGTCCACCGTGGGCTTTCGTGCCGAGCTGC
>JANOPR010000536.1:0-4108 GCA_031421955.1 Burkholderiales bacterium | reverse complement strand
GGCCGTGATGCAGCGGCTTGCCGATCGACCCCAGGTCAGAGCGCTCGATGCAGAGAACTTCGACCCGGGCGTGGTCGAATACCTGCGAGTGCATCCAGAATTCAACAACCTGGGCGTGCGCGATCGCGATGCCCGGTTGGTCTTCTCGGGGCGCCCTGGCCCACCAAATCCGCCCGAGCGGGTTCGTGAGTTCCCGTGGTTCAAGGAGGGCATCGCCAGTGGGCGCTTCATTGCCAGCGATGCGTTCAAAGGTACGCAGAGCGGACGATGGGTGACGGTGCTGACGCAACCCGTGCGCGATGCAAGCGGCGAAGTGGTTGGCCTGATGAACCTGTCGCAGGACCTGTTGGCGCTGAACCAGCGCGTGCTGGGTTCGGTGCCGGCCGATGCCGTGGTGGCCGTGACCGACCGGCAGGGCCGCTACTTGTTGCGGTCGGCGGAGCCGCAAACCTGGCTCGGCAAACCGAGCCCGTCGAAGGTATTGCAGGACACGCAGGGTCAGACGGAGGGTTTCCTCTCCGCGACCGGCCCCGACGGGGTAGTACGGCTGTATGCGTTCGTCACGCAGGCCGACACCGGGTGGCGCGTCATCGCCGGGGTGCCGCAGGATCGCGCCCTCGCCAACTATCGAGCGTTGATGCGGAACAGCATGCTGGTCGGCTTGGGCATACTGCTGCTGGCCGCGTTAGCCGCCTGGCGTGTGGGCCGGCGCATCGTCTCCCCCATTGACGCCCTCTCGAGCGCAGCGGCGCGCATCGCCGATGGCGACAACTTGGCGCGCGCTCCCGCGCAGGGGCCGACCGAGATCCGCGCCGTGGCACAGGAATTCAACCGGATGGTCGAAGCCCGGGTGCATGACGAGCAGGCGCTGCGCACGAGCGAAAACAGCCTGGCGATCACACTGGAGTCGATCGGCGATGCCGTGATCGCCACGGACCTCGAGGGTCGGATTACACGCATGAATGCCACTGCCGAACACCTGACCGGCTGGCGTCTCGCCGATGCCGCAGGGCGGCCGCTGGCTGGAGTCTTCCGTATCGTGAATGCCGAGACTCGCACGCCCGCCGTGGACCCTGTGCAACGCGTACTCGAGACGGATGCGATCGTCGGCTTGGCCAACCACACCGCGTTGCTGGCGCGCGATGGTGCGGAGTATCAGATTGCCGACAGCGCCGCGCCGATCCGCAACCACGAAGGACGCACCGTGGGTGTGGTGTTGGTCTTCAGCGACGTGACCGAGCGCTACCGCGCCGAACAGGCCATGCGCACGAGTACCGAGGTGCTGCGCCTGCGCGATCGCGCACTGGCCGAGATCTCCCAAGGAGTGATGATCACCGACGCCCAGGGCCGCATCACCTACGTCAATCCTGGCTTCGAGCGCCTCACCGGCTACAGCGAGTCCGCGGCGCTGGGCCGAACGGCCAGCTTCCTGCAGGGCGAGGCCACTTCGGCCCTCACGGTGGCCAACATCTCCAGGGCGGTTCACGCCGGCACGGGCTTCCACGGCGAAATCCTCAACTACCGCAAGGACGGCGTTGAGTTGTGGGTGGCGCTGGACATCTCGCCGCTGCATAACGAGCAAGGCGCGCTGACCGGCTTCGTTGGCGCCCAACGCGACATCACCGAACGCAAGCAGGCCGAGGCGGCTCGACGCGTGCTGGAGTCGCAGCTGCGCGAGTCGCAGAAAATGGAGGCGATCGGCACCCTCGCCGGTGGCATCGCGCACGACTTCAACAACATCCTGGCCGCGATCCTCGGCAACCTCGCGTTGGCGCGCGACGAGGTCGGCACACGACATCCGGCACAGCAAAGCCTGGAACAAATCAATAGAGCCAGTCTCCGCGCGCGCGACCTGGTGCAGCAGATCCTCACCTTCAGCCGCCGGCATCCGCAAGAACGCGTCGTCCAGCCGTTGAATCCGATCCTGCAAGAAACGTTGGGGCTGCTGCGCTCGACCTTGCCAGCCATGGTGGACGTTCACCTCAAATTACCTGCGGTGTCGATCTACGTAAGCACCGATGCCACCCAGATGCAGCAGGTGTTGATGAACCTGTGCACCAACGCCTGGCATGCGCTGGCTGGCAGCACCGGACGCATCGAGGTCGGGCTCGATGAACGGCCGCTCGATGCGGCAACGGGCCGCGCGTTGGGCGAGCTGCCTGCCGGACGCTACGCGCACCTGTGGGTCAGCGACACCGGGGTCGGCATGGACGAACCCACGCGGGCGCGCATGTTCGAACCCTTCTTCACCACCAAACCCGTGGGTGACGGCACCGGACTCGGCCTGTCAGTCGTGCATGGCATCGTGTTGGCCCAAGGGGGCGGCGTCTGCGTCACCAGCGAGGTCGGCAAGGGGACCACGGTCGATCTGTACTTTCCGGTTCGCGAGCCGACGGCGGCCGACACTGCGGCGGATGCAGCCCCTGTACGCGAACCGGCGCACGGCCATGGCGAGCACGTGCTGTATGTCGACGACGACGAGGTGGTGCGACTGGTCATCGAGCGCCTGCTGCAACGCGCTGGCATGCACGTCCTTTCGGTTGCCACGGCCAGCGCGGCGCTGAAGGCGCTGGCGGCTACACGGAGGGCTTTCGACCTCGTCGTGACCGACTTCAACATGCCCGGGTCTTCGGGCCTGGACCTGGCCAAAGCGGTGATGCGCCTGTATCCGGGGCTGCCGGTGGTGATCACCTCGGGCTACCTGTCTGATGAGCTAAGCCGCGGCGCCGCAGAGTTGGGCATACGCCACCTCCTGCAAAAGCAAAACCTGTTCGAGGAGCTGGTCCCCACGGTGCTGCGAATCCTGTCTGAAAGTGGCGCTGCAGCGCCGGCGTAAAGTCCACGCTGCGACTGCGCCGTGAAAAGGGAGGGAGCATGACGGGTCGTCCGTCCCCATCACTTCTTCGTGGTCCCGTCGGTCGGCTTGGGGATCTTGCGGTCCGAGTGTGTGTGACTGCGTCATCAGTCATGGACGACTCTGCTTCGCGTTCAGTTCATGCCGCTTGCTCCTTTGTGTCGACGGCCTAAGCGATGCTTCGCTGGAGCGGCGCGACCGTAGATCGAGTGTCCGCGCCGCTGTTGGCGGCAACCTCGACGACGGCGTCTTGTCTGTTGCAAGGAACCATATTGACTGTCCGCTTTGGCGCAAGGCGAGCGACTGGAAGGGGTCGAAAGTGTCAGTTCCGCCAAGCCATTTGCAGACGCTCCCCGTAATTGTCAGACCGCCCCAACAAGCATCCCCCCTCACCCCTCCCGCAGATACGCCACCGCCTCGCCCTCGGTCTCGAAGAACGGCGGCGCGGCGGCCGCGCTGAACAACTGCTGCAACTGCATGCGCTTGAAGGCGCCGCTGGCGTAGCGTGACACGCGGCTGTAGTGGCGCTGTTCCATCTCGCGGGCCATCTGCGCATAGGCCTCGGCGACGTCGTGGTCGACCTGGAAGCCGTCGTAGTTCACGATCGTTGCCACGCGATGGCCGATCTGCTCGCAGCGGGACTCGACTGCGTGGCGGATGCGGGCCACGTCATCGAGGCTGCGCACCTGCAGGTGGTGCAGGTCCAGAAACAGCATTGCGCGCTCGGCGTCGTAGCTGACGCGGCGCTCGAGGTCGCGCTCGAGCAGGCTCGCGCGCAGGTTCATGCGGCCGGGGTTGAACAGGCAGGCGGGCATCAGCGTGGGCGCCGGCTCGGTGATGGGCGTGAAGTCCATCTGCGCCAGGACGTCGCGCTCGATGTCGATGCCCGGTGCCACTTCGGCCAGGCGCAGGCCTTGCGGCGTGAGCTCGAACACGCAGCGCTCGGTGACGTAGAGCACAGGCTGGCCGAGCGTGGCGGCGCGCGGGCCGGCAAAGGTGATCTGTTCGACGCTCGCGCGGAACTTGCGCGAGCGCCCTTCCTGCACGATGCGCAGGCGGCCATCCTGGGCCAGCACCTCGAGCCCGCCTGCAGTGAAGGTGCCGGCAAACAGCAGCTTGCGCGCGGTCTGCGAGATGTTGATGAAGCCGCCCGCCCCGGCCAGCTTGGGGCCGAAGCGGCTGACATTGATGTTGCCCTGCGCGTCGCACTCGGCCATGCCCAGCACGGCCAGATCGAGGCCGCCGCCGTCGTAG
>JANOPR010000535.1:0-6437 GCA_031421955.1 Burkholderiales bacterium | reverse complement strand
TTCGAGTTCGCCCTGGTCGCTCTTGAATTCTTCAATCGGAACATAGGCCTCGCTCTTGAGGCCGGCATTGACCACCACGAAGCTATGCTCGATGCGAACGACTTCGGCCGAGATCACTTCGCCTGCGCGCATGTCGCGCTTTTGCAGGCTGGCTTCGAACATGGCGGCGAACGAATCCGCGGCCGGGGTGGTGGCAGTTTGGGTTTGGGACATGTGGGTTTTCCTGGCGCCGGCGAAACAGGGAGCGGGTATGCCGGCAGTAGAGCCACGGAGGTGGCGGTTGGGTTGCGAATTGCCGCGCCGGAGAGGCGCGGCAGCCTGGTTGACCGCCCCCGAACTAAGGCTTCGGAAACGGCCTGCGCGCTTCCCACGCATCCAGCAGCCACGTGACTGATTGGTCGACGCTGACGGCGGAGTTGTCGAGCAACAACGCATCTTCGGCTGGTTTCAGGGGCGCTACGGGCCGCGAACTGTCGCGAGCGTCGCGTGCCTCCAAGTCGGCGCGAAGAGCGTCAATGTTAGCCGAAATTCCCTTTGAAATCAATTGCTTATGCCGCCGCTCGGCGCGTTGTGCGGCGCTCGCGGTGAGGTAGACCTTGAGCGCGGCATCGGGGAAGACCACCGTGCCCATGTCGCGGCCGTCGGCGACCAGGCCCGGCGCACGCCGGAACGATAGCTGCAATGCGTGCAAGGCATGCCGCACCGCCGGCAGCGCCGAGACGCGCGAGGCACCCAGGCCGATGGCCTCGTCGCGCAGGATCTCGGTCACGTCCTCGTTGCCGAGCCAGATCTGCCCGGCCTGGAAGCGCAGGGGGAGCGTGGCGGCCAGCGACGCAATGGCGCGCGCGTCGAGTTCGCCGTCGGTGCTCAGCAGGCCGTTGCGCAATGCGGCCAAGGCCACCGCGCGGTACAACGACCCCGAGTCAAGCAAGTGGTAGCCGAGTCGCTGGGCGGTCTGCGCCGCCAGAGTGCCCTTGCCCGACGCCGTCGGCCCGTCGATGGCAATCACCGGCACGGCTCCGGGGTCGGCCTGGGTCAACGCCAACATGGATTCGAAGTAATCGGGAAAGGTCTTGGCGACGCAGCCGGGGTCCTCGATCCTCACGTGCACGGGCGGCGCCGGCCCCGCCAGACCGTTGAAGGCGGCGAGCGATGCGCACATGGCCATGCGGTGGTCGTCGTACGTGCGCAGGCTGGCGGCGTGCCAGCGCGCCGGTGGCGCGACGCGAATCCAGTCCGGGCCTTCGTCGACAGCGGCACCGAGTTTGCGCAACTCTTGCGTCATCGCTGCAATGCGGTCGGTTTCCTTGACGCGCCAACTGGCGATGTGGGTCAGGGTGCTGGGTCCGTCGGCGTACAGGGCCATCATCGCCAACGTCATCGCCGCGTCGGGAATGTGGTTGCAATCGAGCGTGATGGCCTTCAGCGGCCAACAGCCGCGGCGCACCTCGAGCGCATTGGCCTCGGCATGCACCTGGGCACCCATAGCGCGCGCGGCCTCGATGAAGCGAATGTCGCCCTGGATCGATGCCTGGCCAACACCTTCGATGCGGATCGGCGCGGCCGTCGCGGCCAAGGCACCCAGGGCGACGAAATAAGACGCAGACGACGCATCGCCCTCGACATGGACCATGCCTGCTGAACGGTAGCGGCAATGTGCGGGGATCGTGAACCGCAGCCAGCCCTCACGCTGCACCTTGACGCCGAACCGAGCCAGCAGCGCCAGCGTGATCTCGACGTAGGGGCGCGAGATCAATTCGCCTTCGACCTCGATCGTGATGGACCCGGCACCGCTGGCCAGCGGCAACGCAAGCAGCAACGCGCTCAGGAACTGGCTCGAGACGTCGCCGCGCACGCGGATCGCCTTGTCAAGGGTCAACGTACCGCCGGCAGCGCCGCGCAGGCGCAAAGGTGGATAGCCCGGTGCGCCGAGCGCGTCGACCTGACAGCCGAGTTGACGCAGCGCGTCGACCAGGTCGCCAATCGGTCGCTCATGCATGCGTGGCACCCCGCGCAGATCGAAGCGCCCGCCGTGAAGCGTGGTGAGCACCGCCAGGGCCGCGGTCAGTGGGCGCATTGCGGTGCCCGCATTGCCGAGGAAGAGGTCGGCCTCGTGCACGGCGAGGTGGCCACCCAGGCCACGCACACACAGCCCATCGTCTGTCTGATCCAGCGTGCACCCCATCTGCCGCAACGCGGTGAGCATCACGCGCGTGTCGTCAGAATCGAGCAGTTCGTGGATCGTGGTCGTGCCTTCGGCCAGTCCGGCCAGCAGCAGAACGCGGTTGGAGATGCTCTTGGAACCGGGCAGCTTGACCGTGCCGGCGGCGACAGACAGCGGTGGCAGGTCGAGGAAAGGGATCGAATACACAACCGGTTCAGCGCGCGCCAGGCGGCTTGGCGCTGCCGCCGTTCATCTGCCATCCGCCACGCGCATCAGCGGCCTGACGCAACAGATCTTCAAGCGCCTCAACATTGCCTGAGCGCATCACATGCTCGATCGCGTCCAGCGTGTGACGGAATCGCAATGACTGCTTCAGGATCTCTTCCCGGTTTGCGACCAGGATGTCGCGCCAGACCGTCGGATCGCTGGCGGCGATGCGGGTGAAGTCACGAAAGCCTGGGCCGGCCAGGGCCAGAAAGTCGCTCCCAGACGGTTGCTTGACCACCGCGCTGAAATAGGCGAACGCCAGGAGGTGCGGCAGATGGCTGACAGCAGCGAACGCGGCGTCGTGATTCTCCGGCGTCATCTTCAGCACCTGGGCGCCGATCGCGCTCCACACGTCGGTGGCCTTTTGCACCAGATCTGGATTCGTGCTGTTCAGTGGCGTCAGGATCACCTGGCGGCCGTTGTAGAGCGCAGCGTCGGCATGGGCAACACCGGCGACTTCCTTGCCGGCAATCGGATGCGCCGGAACGAAGCAGGGCACGCGTTCCTTCAGCACGCGGCGCGCGGCGTCGACCACGTCGCGCTTGGTGGAGCCCACGTCCATGAACAACACGCCAGGCTCGACAAGATGACGAATGGCCTTGAAGGTGGCTTCAATGGCTGACACTGGAATGGCGATCAGCACGATGTCCGATCCCGAGACGGCCAGCAGCGCCGACTCGGCGGCCACGTCGATCACGCCGAGTTTCCTTGCGCGGTCCGTGGTCGACGGCGACTTGCTGTAGCCGACGACGCGTTTGACAAGACCTGCGCGCTTCATTGCGAGCGCGAAGGAGCCGCCCATCAAGCCGCAGCCGATCAATCCGAGTTGGTTGAACATGGCGTCAGTGGCTGTCCAACGGGTAGGATCCGAGCAGCCTGTAGAAGGCACACACGCTGCGCAATTCCTGCAACGCGGTCGCGACCTGCGGCTCGTCGGGGTGTCCGGCAATGTCGATGTAGAAGTAGTACTCCCACTGGCCCGAGCGGGCCGGGCGTGACTCGAATCTCGTCATCGACACGCCATGCCTCTTCAGCGGCACCAGCATGTCGTGCACGGCGCCCGGCCGATTGCTGACGGACACGACCAGGCTGGTGCAGTCGTGACCCGACGCGCGTGGTTGGGGATGTCGCTCGGGATGGGTCACGATGGCAAAGCGAGTGCGATTCTGCGGATCGTCCTGAATCGCTGACGCGACCACATGCAGGCCGTATTCGCTGGCGGCGCGGTCGCTGGCAATGCCGGCCAGCGAAGCATCAAGTGCGGCCAATCGAGCGCCTTCGGCGTTGCTGGCCACGGGCCGCCGCTCGACGGTGGGCAGGTGGCTGGCGAGCCAACCCTGGCATTGCGCCAGCGCCTGAGGATGCGCGCACACCGCGCTGATGTCCTCAAGGGAATCTGACTTGCGCAGCAGGTTGTGGCGCACGAACAGGCTGGTTTCGCCGATGATCCCCAGCGGCGTACTCAGGAACAGGTCGAGCGAGCGTGCGACCACGCCTTCGGTCGAGTTCTCCACCGGCACAACACCGAAATCGGCGGCGCCGCCCGTCGTGCTTCGAAACACTTCGTCGATGCTGACGCAAGGCACGCGCGCAATAGACGAGCCGAAGTACGCCAGCGCAGCCTGTTCGCTGAAGGTGCCTGCCGGTCCGAGGTAAGCCACGCGCGTCGGTGTTTCCAGCGCACGCGACGCGGACATGATCTCGCGCCAGATCGGCGCCACGCTGTCGGTCTGCAGCGGCCCGCGGTTGATCGCTTTCAGGCCGTCGATGACCTGTGCCTCACGCTCGGGCCGGAAAACGGGTGAACCCTCGCGCTTTTTCAGCGCGCCGACCGCCAACGACAGGGCTGAGCGTCGATTGAGCAGGGCCAGCAACTCAAGATCAATGGCATCAATCTGCTGGCGCAACGCCGGCAGGTCGGGTTCGGTGGGCGTGGGCTCGACCATCGTCGACTTGTTTGGCGGGCGCCGTCAGTTACTTTTTCGGCCCTGATGGGCCACTAGTCGACGGCGCGACGGGCATGCCCAGCCGCTTGGCCAAGCTGGCCTCGAGCGCCTTCAGGCGCGTCTCGATGGTGCTGCGTGTGTCAGCCACGACCTTTTGCGCCAACGTATTGCCGACATCACTGTCAATCTGCTGGAATTTCCTTGATACCGGCGACTCGAGCCAGGTGATGATCTGGCGCAACTCGTCCTCACTGAAACGCTCTTCGTACAACGGCGTCAGCGTGGCAGGAGCCAGCTCAAACGCGCGCTTGCGCAGGACCGGCTCGACTTCGTCGTAGAACTTCGCAACGTCACCCTGCACGTCCTTGGCCGCGGCTTCGCGCTTGTCTGCGGGCAGTCGAGGCAGGGCTTGGCCGGCCGCTTGCAGGACGCGCTGCGAGGTCTGCGCCGCGAGCGCCCGGCCAACGTTCTCGATGCCCGCCTGCTGCAGCGATACCAGCCTGGCGACAAGTTCGCTCTTGGTCTGTGCCTGTGCGCTACCCACTGTCGTTACGGCAAGCAACGACAAAGCCAACAGGGTGCGCCACATCAGCTGTTCTCCACGTTGGGCGCAACGTCGTCGTCGCCGGCGTCGTTTTCGACGATCCGCTGCAGGCCGGTCAACGCCGAGCCGTCGTCGAGCGAAATCAATGTGACGCCCTGAGTTGCGCGGCCGAGTTCGCGAATCTCCGATACACGGGTTCGCACCAGTACGCCGCGATCCGTGATGAGCATGATTTCGTCGGCGGGACGCACCAGCGTGGCTGCCACGACCTTGCCGTTGCGTTCAGTCTGTTGGATGGCGATCATGCCCTTGGTGCCGCGGCCATGCCGGGTGTACTCGACGATGGAGGTGCGCTTGCCGTAGCCATGCTCCGTTGCCGTCAGCACCGACTGCGATTCGTCCTCCGCCACCAGCATGGCGATCACGCTTTGTCCGGTCTCGAGCATCATTCCGCGCACGCCTCGTGCATTGCGGCCGACCGCGCGCACATCATCCTCGTCGAACCGCACCGCCTTGCCACCGTCGGAGAAGAGCATCACGTCGTGCTTGCCGTCGGTCAGGGCAGCGCCAATGAGGAAGTCGCCCGGATCGAGCGTCACGGCAATGATTCCCGCCTTGCGCGGGTTGCTGAAGTCGTCCAACGAAGTCTTCTTGACGGTACCCAGCGCGGTGCCCATGAAAATGAAGTGGTCAGCCGGGAAGGTGCGGAACTCGCCGGTCAGCGGCAGGACCACGGTGATCTTCTCGTCGCCCTGCAACGGAAACATGTTCACGATCGGCTTGCCGCGAGAGGCGCACCCGCCTTGGGGTACTTCCCAGACCTTGAGCCAATAGACGCGGCCGCGGTCGCTGAAGCACAGGATCCAGTCGTGCGTGTTGGCAATGAACAGTTGGTCGACCCAGTCGTCGTCCTTGGTCTGCGTGGCCTGCTTGCCGCGGCCGCCGCGCCGTTGCGCGCGGTACTCGCCAAGCGGCTGGCTCTTGATGTAGCCGGTGTGGCTGAGCGTGACCACCATGTCGGCCGGCGTGATCAGGTCTTCGGTGCCGAGCTCCTGCACGTTGTGCTCGATCACGCTGCGCCTGGCGGCCAGCTTGCTGCTGCCGAACTCGGCCCGAAGCGCGGCAAGTTCCTCGGCAATGATCGTCGTCACGCGGTCAGACTTGGACAGGATGTCCAGCAGATCGGCAATTTGCGCCATCACTTGCCTGTACTCGCTGACGATCTTGTCCTGCTCCAGACCCGTCAGCCGCTGCAGGCGCATCTGCAAGATCTCTTGCGCCTGGTCTTCAGACAGCCGGTACAGGCCATCGGGCTGCATGCCGTATTGAGGCGGCAGGCCCTCCGGGCGGTAGGCGGCGCGGCCGCCAGTCGTGTCGGCCTCGGCCCGCACCAGCATCTCGCGCACCAGCGCGCTGTCCCAACTCTTGGACATCAGCGCTGACTTGGCCACCGGCGGCGTCGGTGAGGTCTTGATGGTCTCGATGAACTCGTCGATGTTGGCCAGGGCCACGGCCA
>JANOPR010000534.1:0-4386 GCA_031421955.1 Burkholderiales bacterium | reverse complement strand
GCCTGCCTGATTGCCGACATCCGCATGGAGGGCATGAACGGCCTCGAATTGCAGGACCGGCTGGTCGAACGCAAGAGCCCGCTGCCGATCGTTTTCATCACCGGCCATGGCGACGTGCCGATGGCGGTGACGACGATGAAGAAAGGCGCGATGGACTTCATCGAGAAGCCATTCAAGGAAGAGGAATTGCTTGGCCTGGTCGAGCGCATGCTCGACACCGCGCGCAGCGCCTTCAGCCAACACCAGGAACAGGCCAGCCGCGACGCCCTGCTGTCGCGTCTGACGACCCGTGAAGCCCAAGTGCTCGAGCGCATCGTCGCGGGCCGACTGAACAAGCAGATTGCCGACGACCTGGGCATCAGCATCAAGACGGTCGAAGCGCACCGCGCCAACATCATGGAAAAGCTCAACGCCAACACCGTGGCCGATCAGCTGAAGATCGCCCTGGGTGCGCAAACTGCAAAAGCGTGAATGGGCTCACCCCCGAAGCGGCTGCGCCGCTCCCCCTCCAGGGGGCCGAGGCCCGCGGCTCCAAGCCGACCGGCGTCGGCTTGGACGGGCAGGGGGATGGTCGCGTCTCGCGACCATGCGGCCTGCAAGGCACGCCAGCGGCCCGGCAGAGCCGGATCCGCGGCGTTCGCTGGGCAAGACTGAGTGCCCCGCCCAGTTCGATTGAGAACATCCGCTTGACCGCCCAAATCATCGACGGCTCGGCCCTGTCTCGAACACTGCGCGCGCAAGTGGCCGAGCGCGCCGCTGCGCTGACTGCGCGCGGCACGCGCCCGGGCCTGGCGGTGATCCTGGTCGGTGACGATCCAGCCAGCGCGGTGTATGTGCGCAACAAGCTCAAGGCCTGCGAAGAGGCCGGCTTTCACTCGGTACTGGAGCGCTACGACGCGTCGATGAAGCAGCAGGCATTGCTCGACCGCGTCGCGGCGCTGAATACCGACAAGACCATCCACGGCATCCTGGTGCAAATGCCGCTGCCCCAGCACCTCGCCGCACATCGCGTGATCGAAGCGATCGCGCCGGCCAAGGACGTCGACGGGTTTTCCGTGACCAGTGCCGGCGAGTTGATGACCGGGCTGCCGGGACTGCGTCCGGCCACGCCCGCAGGTTGCATGAAATTGATTGAGAGCACCGGCATCGCAATCCGCGGCAAGCACGCGGTGGTCATCGGGCGCAGCAACACGGTCGGCAAACCGATGGCGATGTTGCTGCTGCAGGCCCACGCCACGGTCACCCTTTGCCACAGTGCGACGCCAGATCTGGCCGCGCACACGCGCCAAGCCGACATCGTGGTGGCCGCGGTGGGTCGGCGGCACATGCTTACCGCATCGATGGTCAAGCCTGGCGCGGTCGTCATCGACGTTGGCATCAACCGCGATGCGGCGGGCAAATTGTGCGGCGACGTCGACTTTGACGGCGTTCGCGAAGTTGCCGGGTGGATTTCACCGGTGCCCGGCGGCGTCGGCCCGATGACCATCGCGATGTTGCTCTCCAATACCATGCAGGCGGCTCAACAAGCCGCTGCACATTGACACCCAAGACAATGAACAACCCACTGCTGCAGGCCGACGCGCTGCCGGCCTTCGACAAGATCCTCCCCGAACATGTGGCGCCGGCCATCAACGCGCTGCTGGCCGAGGCCGACAAGGCGCTGGATCAGGCCGTGAGCCTCGCGGTCCCAGCCGAGTACCAGGCGCTGTCGGCCGTGCTCGACATCGCCACAGAGCGCCTCGGGCGGGCCTGGGGCGCGGTGTCGCACCTCAACGCCGTGGCCGACACGCCGGCACTGCGTGCTGCGTACAACGACCGCCTGCCCGCGGTGACCGAATTCCACACCCGGCTCGGTGGCGACGAGCGGCTCTATGCCAAGTACAAGGCGATTGCGGCCAGCCCGGCGGCTGCGGCGCTGACCGCGCCCCGGCGCAAGGCATTGGCCAACGCGCTGCGCGACTTCGTGCTCGCGGGCGCTGAACTGCAGGGTGAGGCCAAGGCGCGCTTCGTCGAGATCCAGGAGCGCGCCGCCGAAGCCGAACAGCAGTACCGCGAGCATGTGCTCGACGCCACCGACGGTTTCTCTCACCTGGCCAGTCCAGGCGACCTCGACGGGGTGCCCGCCGACGTATTGCAGGCCACGAGCGAAGCCGCGCGCGAGAAGGGGCAGCAAGGTCACCTGCTGACGCTGCACTACCCGGTGTACGGGCCGGTCATGCAATACGCCAGCAACCGCCGCCTGCGCGAGCTGATGTACACCGCCTATGTGACGCGCGCCAGCGAGCTCGGCCCGACCGAGCGCGACAACAGCCCCTTGATGCAGGAGTTGCTGGCGCTGCGCCAGGAGGCGGCCAAGCTGCTGGGCCACGCCAACTATGCCGAGGTTTCACTGGTGCCGAAGATGGCTCGCTCGACCTCCGAAGTGAGTGGTTTTCTGCGCGACCTGGCGGCGCGTGCGCGGCCGTTCGCCCAAACAGATCTGACCGAGCTGCGCGGTTTCGCCGCCAGCGAGCTGGGTCTGCAGGAATTGCAGTCCTGGGACATCGCCTTTGCCAGCGAGAAGCTCAAGGAGGCGCGCTATTCCTTCAGTGACCAGGAAGTCAAGCGCTACTTCACCGAGCCGGCCGTGCTCGCGGGCCTGTTCGACATCGTGCAGACGGTGTTCGAGGTCTCGATCAAGCCCGACCAGGCGCCGGTGTGGCACGACAGCGTGCGCTTCTACCGTGTGGAGCGGCAGGGCCAGTTGCTGGCGCAGTTCTACCTCGACCCCTACGCCCGGTCGGGCAAGCAGCCCGGCGCATGGATGGACGATTTGCGCTCGCGCTGGGTGCGGCCAGATGGCGCACTGCAGACGCCGGTGGCCACGCTGGTCTGCAACTTCACGCCGCCGATCGGCAAGGAGCCGGCGCTGCTGACCCATGACGACGTGATCACACTCTTCCACGAGTTCGGCCACGGCCTGCACCTGATGCTCACGCGCATCGATGACCTCGGCGTGTCGGGCTTGTCGGGTGTGGAGTGGGATGCAGTCGAGTTGCCCAGCCAGTTCATGGAGAACTTCTGCTGGGAGTGGGAGGTGCTGCAACGGCTGAGCTCGCATGTCGATAGCGGCCAGCCCCTGCCGCGCGACCTGTTCGACAAGATGGTCGCGGCGAAGAATTACCAGAGTGGGATGGGAACGCTTCGCCAGGTCGAATTCGGTCTCTTCGACCTGCGCATCCACGCTGAACCCGATGCCGCGCAGCGCGTGCAGCAGGTGCTCGACGAGGTGCGCAACGAAGTCTCGGTGCTCAACCCGCCCAGGTTCAACCGTTTCCAGCACAGCTTCTCGCACATCTTCGCCGGCGGCTACTCGGCGGGCTACTACAGCTACAAGTGGGCCGAGGTCCTGTCGGCCGATGCCTGGAGCGCGTTCGAGGAAGCCGGACCCCTGTCGGTGGCAACCGGACGGCGATTGCGTGAAGAAGTTCTCGAAGCCGGAGGCAGCCGCAGCGCACTGGAGAACTTCACCGCCTTCCGCGGGCGTGAACCACGCATCGACGCCCTGCTCCGCCATCAAGGCATGGCTTGAGTCCGGGGCTCAACACGGTTAGATTGCGAACCATGCGCACACTCGTTCCGTTCTGCACCATCGCTGTCGCCCTGCTTGTGGTTGCGCCCGCGGCCCACGCCCTGTTCAAGGTCGTCGGCCCCGACGGTCGCGTGACCTACAGCGACCGCGCACCGTCGCCCGGCGACGGCAAGATCTCGCCCATCAACAGCGAGACCGGTCGTGCAAGCGATCCCTCGTTGCCCTATGCCCTGCGTCAGGTCGCGACGCGCTTCCCGGTCACGCTCTTCACCGCCAGCGACTGCGGTGAGGCCTGTGCGCTCGGCCGGGCCCTGCTCGCCCGGCGCGGCGTACCGTACACCGAGCGCACGGCCGAGACCGATGAAGATCGCGCGGCGTGGCAGCGCCTGGTCGGCGGCCCTGAGGCCCCCGTGCTGAAGGTGGGCGGACAGTCGCTGCGCGGCTACACGCAGACGACCTGGGACGAAACCCTCGACGTGGCGGGCTATCCGCGCCAGTCGCTGCTGCCGGCCAATTACCAGGCCGCCGCGCCGCTGCCACTCGTCGAGCGCCGGCCCGTGCCGCGCCCGACGCCGCAGGCACCCACCGCACCTGCGGCCGTCGACCCGAACGCGAACCCGGCTGGGATCCGTTTCTGAGCCACGGTCCTGGCGCGCAGTCGCGCGCCGAGATTCTCTCGCGGCGCTCAGGCCTTGTCGGATGGTCGCGCGGCCGCGGCCGGTAGCAGCAGCCGGCGCGCCGGCCAATGGGCCGCCATCACCAGCGCGGCCATCAACCACATGGGCGCGCCCGTGGTCGTCGCCACTGCCAGGAAT
>JANOPR010000533.1:0-2060 GCA_031421955.1 Burkholderiales bacterium | reverse complement strand
CTGGACAACGCGCTGTGCCAGCGCGCGCTGGTCACGGGCGTCGATGAAACCGGCGCCGCGCTGACGGCAGTCGCCACGTCGACCCGCCCGACCCTTGCCCAAAGCACGGCCGTGCGCGCCGGCATTGCCGAGGTGCTGCTGAACGGCAACCTGCGCGCCAAGCCGACGCTGATCGTGGCCGGGCGCAGCGATGCGCTGGTGCCGGTGAACAACAACGCGCGCGCCTACGTCGCCTTCAACAGGGTGACCGAGGCTGCTGCCAGCAAAGTCGGCTACATCGAAGTCGTCAATGCGCAGCACTTCGACGCCTTCCTGCCCTTCGCCGGCTTCGACACCCGCTTCGTGCCGCTGCACGTGTACTACATCCGGGCCATGGACGCGATGTACGCACACCTGCGCAACGGCACCGCGCTGCCACCGAGCCAAGTGGTGCGGGCCACGCCGCGCGGCGGCGTCTCGCCGGCACCGGCCATCGCCGCTGCCAACGTGCCTGCGATCAGCGCCACCCCGCTGGTGGCGAACCAGATCGGCTTCGCCGGCACCTCGGTCAATGTCCCCAACTGAGGACCCCCAAGGCCGCCATGCGGCGTCCTTGCTCCCCAGGGGGGAGCAAGGAAACTTGGAGCGGCCCTGCGTTTCGTTGTGAGCCACCGCTCTCGCGCGATTTGCGCTGCGCAGGCCGCAGCCGAGGCATGATGGTCGTCGTGGGCCAGCGGTGCGAACGGGTCGCGCTGCTCTCTCACAGAGAACTTTGGAGACAAGGCGATGCAACGAATCGGATTCATCGGCGCTTCGGGAATGATGGGCCACGGCATGGCCAAGAACCTGCGCGCCAAGGGCTACCCACTGACGCTGACGGTGCATCGCAACCGCGAGCGCGTGGCCGACCTGCTGGCCGCAGGCGCCACGCTGGCCGGCACGCCGGCCGAGGTGGCGCGCAACAGCGACATCGTGTTCCTCTGCGTCACCGGTTCGCCGCAGGTCGAGGAAGCCGTCAACGGGCCCGACGGCCTGCTGGCAGGCGCCGCCAAGGGGCTGCTGATTGTCGACACCTCGACCGCCGAACCCGAGTCGACGAACCGGCTGCGCGGCCTGAGTGAAGCCAAGGGTGTGTTCTTCGTCGATGCGCCGCTGGCCCGCACGCCCACCGAGGCCGAGGCGGGCAAGTTGAACGTGATGGTCGGCGCCAATGCGGCGCAGTTCGCGCAGCTCGAACCGGTGCTGCGCGCCTTCGCAGAGAACGTCTTCCACGTCGGCGGCCCCGGCGCCGGCCACGTGATCAAGCTGCTCAACAACTTCATTGCCCAGGCCAGTTGCACGGCTGTGGCCGAGGCCTTCGCGGTGGGGCAGAAGGCCGGCATCGACCTGCGCCAACTGATCAAGCTGATGTCGGCTGGCCTGGTGAACTCGGGCCTGATCCAGATCATGGCCAAGACCCTGGACGGCGACCTGGCCGGCATGAAGTTCGAGTTGAACAACGCGCGCAAGGACATCCGCTACTACACCCACCTGGCCGAGGGCCTGGGCGTGCCCACCGTCGTCGGCGAAGGCGTGCACCAGTCGCTGGCGCTGGCCTGCGCGCTGGGCTACGGCAGCAAGTTCGTGCCCTCGCTGGTCGAGGCGCAGGAGAAGATCACGGGCGCCAAGATCGTTCCCAGGTAGTTGGCCACGCGTATTGCCACGCGGACGCCGCGGATCCGGCTTCGCCGGTCCGCTGGCGGCGCCCCCTTTGAGGGGGAGCGGCAAAGCCGCTTCGGGGGTGGGTCAGCTCAGAGCGTCCCCGGTGGAAACAGCCGCGGCAAGAACAGCGGCAGGCTGGGCCAGACGATGATCGCAGCCAGCACGGCCATCATCGGCATCAGCATGATCATGGTGTCCTTCAAGGCGTCGACGATGCGGATCTTGGCCACCGCGCAGGCGATCATCAGACACAAGCCGTATGGCGGCGTCACCAGGCCGAAGGCGAGTGCCACGATGCCGACGATGGCGAAGTGCACCGGGTCCATGCCGGCGCTCATCGCCAGTGGCTGCAGGATGGTGCCCACGATGATGATCGCGGG
>JANOPR010000532.1:0-2217 GCA_031421955.1 Burkholderiales bacterium | reverse complement strand
GTCGCCGCGGTCGTGCAGGTCGATGCGCAGTGAAGCAAACAATTCCGGCGTCGTGAAATTGCGCAGATCGTTCAGGTCCGCGGTGTCGTTGGCGGCCTGCATGCGGATGAAGATCATCTTGGCCAGGCGCTCGAAGGCCTCGCTGTCGAAGTCGGCGGGCAAGGATGCACTGGCCGCCGCGGCACCCGGCACCGCCAGCGGCACTTGCAGGTTCGAGCCGATTTCTGGCGCCAGCGCGCTGCGCTGCATGCCCGGACGCTCGTCGACGAACTGCGGCCGCGGTGCGGGCTGCGCGCCGCCAGCGGCAGACGCACCGGCCATCGCCAGCGGCGACTGCTGCGAGCCGCCTCCGGCGAAGCGCCGCATCAGCAGGCGGATGACGACAAAGGCGACCACCGCGAGCAACGCGATCATCACGAAGTTGGCCAGCCCCTCGCCCATGCCGAGGTGGCTGAACAGCGCGGCCAGGCCCAGGCCAGCGGCCAGGCCGGCGATCGGGCCCATCCAGTTGCGCTTGGGTGCGGCCGCGGCCGCGGTGGCGCCTGCGGTCGGGGCCGCGGCTGCGGCTGGGGCAGCCGGCGTGGCGGGGGTGCTCTGTGCGGGCTTGTCGGGCGTGCTGCTGCGCTGCATGCCCGAGGACTTGCCGCCGCCCAGGCGCTTGGCCTCGGACACCGAAGGCGCCAACGCGAAGGCCAGACCGGCGGCCAACATCACCGTCAACCAGACTTTGTTCATCATCACATCCTTGGGAAGTTCAAAGCAGAATTCGCGGCGCATGAACGCGCGCGGGGCCTAGTGTGCGCGATTTCGAGTCCGCTTCACGCCGGCGCCCGCGAAAACATTCCGATCCTGGGGTGTGCCAATGTCGGCGGACGCTGGGACATCATCCGTGGTCGCTGCGAAGTTGCTATGCCTGCCCCCAAGCCGCCTGCGGCGTCGGCCCCCCAAGGGGGCGTCGCCCGCTTGGGGCGGCCCGGCGCGAGCTAAGGGAGAACGTGAGCGATACCTTGCTGTGGATTCTGAGTGCGGCGCTGATCGTCATCGGCATGGCCGGGATCGTGCTGCCGGCGTTGCCCGGGACGCTGTTCGTGCTGGGCGGCATCGTCCTGGGCGCCTGGATCGACGACTTCACCCGCGTCGGCTGGGGTGTCGTGGCGACGGTGAGCGTGCTGGCGGTGCTGGCCTGGGCGCTGGACTACGTGGCCGGCCTGCTCGGCGCGCGGCGCGCCGGGGCCAGCCGCCAGGCCATCATCGGCGCCGTGCTCGGCACCGTGGCCGGCCTGTTCATGGGCCTGGTCGGCGTGCTGTTCATGCCGCTGGTGGGTGCCGCGCTGGGCGAGTACATCGCGCGGCGCGACCACTGGCGCGCCGCGCATGTCGGCATCTCCACCTGGCTGGGCATCCTGGCCGGTGTCGTGGCCAAGGTCGTGATCGCCTTCATGATGATCGGCATCTTCGTTGCCGCGTTGCTGTTCTGAGATGACGGCCCCAAGCTCGCTGCGCTCGCGCCCCCCAAGGGGAGCTCAGGCCGCTTGGGACGGCCCGGCGCTGGCCTGAGGCCGCGCTGCCGCCCTCGAGTGAGTTGGATTACCCTGGCGCTGACAACCCGCGAAGGAGAGCAATGAAGACCCGTGCTGCCGTGGCCTGGAAGGCCGGTGCCCCGCTGACGATCGAGACCGTCGACCTCGAAGGCCCGCGGGCGCTCGAAGTGCTGGTCGAGATCAAGGCCACCGGCATCTGCCACACCGACCAGTTCACGCTCTCGGGTGCCGACCCCGAAGGCCTGTTCCCGGCCATCCTGGGCCATGAGGGCGCCGGCGTGGTGCTCGAGGTCGGCGCGGGCGTGACCACGCTCAAGCCCGGCGACCATGTGATTCCGCTCTACACGCCCGAGTGCCGGCAATGCAAGTTCTGCCTCTCGCGCAAGACCAATCTGTGCCAGCAGATCCGCGCCACGCAGGGCCGTGGCCTGATGCCTGACGGCAGCTCGCGCTTCTCGATCGGCGGCAAGCCGCTGCTGCATTACATGGGCACCTCGACTTTCGCCAACCACACCGTGGTGCCAGAGATCGCGCTGGCCAAGATCCGCAGCGACGCACCCTTCGACAAGGTCTGCTACATCGGCTGCGGCGTCACCACCGGCATCGGCGCGGTGCTGTTCACGGCCAAGGTCGAGGCCGGCGCCAACGTGGCGGTGTTCGGCCTCGGCGGCATCGG
>JANOPR010000531.1:0-5018 GCA_031421955.1 Burkholderiales bacterium | reverse complement strand
GATGCGGCAACAGCTCAAGCCGGTGACCGACAAGTACACCAAGGAGATCGGCGAGGTGCTGATCAAGCAGGTCAACGCCGAGATCCAAAAGGTTCGCGTCGCCCAGAAGTGATTGGCTGCTATCAGCGATGCGGCGCTGGCGGTCATCGGTGCGAGGCGCTCGCTACAGCCGCGCGCGGCACCCTTCGTCCCCCCCCCGCGGCAGACCTCAATGCGCTGGCTTTGCCAGCCAAGCCTTCACGCCTGGATGCTCGCCCACGGCACGGTACAGGCGCAGGAGTTTCGGGCAGTGATCGAGCACGGTGGCGGGCACGTGATCCAGCGTGCCCGAGGTCAGCCAGCGGACCACCATGTACAGCTTGATGTCAGCAACCTGGAGAGACTGACCGCCGAGGAAGGGTCCGTCGCCGAGTTGGCGCTCGACCTGGCTGCCCCAGGTCGCGAGTTCGTTTGCCGCCAAGGCCTCGCGAGCCACGCGCTTTTGTTCGGGGTCGGTAATGCGCAGCGTTGGCGTGATCGTGTGGCGCAGTTCCTCTACCGCGCACATCACCGCCTCGTGGCGTGCGGCCTCGAAGGCGTCGACCGGATGAAGGCCGTGCTGGCGGCCGATGAGCACGAGGATGGCGTTGGAATGCGCCAGCGGCGGCTGGCCTGGCATCTGCAGCACCGGCATCGCTCCGAACGGCGTGCTCTCCTTCAGCGTTGGCCAGTCGGCGCCCTTGATGCGCACGTCGTCGAAATCGATGCCGGCCAGGTGCAGCGCGATGCGGCATTCCTCGCCGCGGCTGCCGGCGAAGTCGAAATAGGTCAGGCGGGGCTTGCTCATCGGGATCCTCTGCTCGATTGCGAGTGACCGGGGAGCCTACACGAATGGGTCGGAAGGCTGCGGCGTCGCTTGCGGCGCAACTCTAGGGGTAGCTGTTGTAGGGTAGGTACGGATGTCGGTACCCAGGCCGCGCATTGAAATGCGTCCTCGACCCATACCGGAGCGAAGACCATGATGAATCACCATGCCCGGCTGGCCCTGCTCATCGGCGCGATCGCGGGCGCCATGCTCGCCGCAACAGGATGCGGAGGTGGCTCCTCGGGGCCAACCGAATCGGCGCAGGCGAGGTCTACCGCTGCCGAGTTGCCACCGTTCAATTTCGAGATCAAGACGCTGTCCAATCGCGCCGACCTGATCAGCGACGGCAACGCACTGGTCGAGGTGCTGGTGCCCAAGACCGTGCCGATGAAGAAGGTGACGCTGCTGCTCAACGGCATCGACGTCACCTCGAGCTTCGTCGCCGATGCCGGTGCGAGCACGCTGCGCGGCGTGGTTTCCGGCATGGTCGTGGGCAACAACCTTCTCGTCGCGGACTCCAATGGCCAGGGCAACGGCCGGCCTTGGGCCAGCCTGACGATCACCAACCATCCGCGCGGCGGTCCGGTGCTTCTGGGGTCGCAGACCTTGCCCTGGGTCTGCGCCACGCCCACGCCGGTCGCCGAGTCGGGCAATACGCCGGCATCGAACGCCAGTGGTTTGACGACCACGGCAGTCGATGCGCAATGCAACATCGCCACCGAATTCAAACTCTTCTATCGCACGACCACGGCGGGCTGCTCGAGTGCGCTGCCCGACCCGAGCCCGCCGAGCGCACCACCGACGAACAACTGTTTCAAACCCTACGCCGTGGGCAGTGCTCCCGCCGACCTGGCCATGACGACGACGACCTCCGGGCTCACGGTGCCCTACATCGTTCGTGTCGAACGCGGCACGATGAACCGCGGCATCTATGACATCGCGGTGCTGTTCGACCCCTCGAAGCCCTGGTCCGCGCTGGCGCCGCAGTCGCAATGGAACGGCAAGGTGCTCTACAACTTCGGCGCATCGACGGGCCAGCCGCGCCAGCAGTTCCGCACTTCGCAGAACTGGGCGGACAACACCGCGTTGTCGCGCGGCTTCATGGTCGTCGACAACAGCATGACCGATTCGCAATTCAACTCGAACCGCGTGCTGGTCAGCGAAACGGTGCTGATGATGAAGGAGCACATCACCGAGGGCTACGGCGAGATCAAGTACACGATGGGCAGCGGCTGCTCGGGCGGCTCGATCCAGCAGAACACCATCGCCTCGACCTACCCGGGCCTGCTCGACGGCATCCAGCCGAGTTGCGACTACCCGGATTCGATCACCACCGGCATGGAAGTCGGCGACTGCGTGCTGCTCGTCAATGCCTACGTCAGCCCGGAATGGTCGGCACTGATGGTCGGCAAGACACAAGCCGAGATCAACGCCAAGAAGACGGCGATCAACGGCCACCTCGACCACCGCGGCTGCCAGTCGTGGAACAACGCCTTCGGCTTCAACAACAAGCCAGGCAACTACGTGCCCCTGCTTGTGATCAACAACGACAC
Organism: Burkholderiales bacterium; assembly: GCA_031421955.1. GTDB lineage: Bacteria > Pseudomonadota > Gammaproteobacteria > Burkholderiales > Burkholderiaceae_C > CADEEN01. The sequence continues at coordinate 2,621 of JANOPR010000531.1, read as the reverse complement.
GGGGGCGCTGGCACCGGTCGGCGCGCCGCGCAACAACTGCCGGCTGCCCGCCGCGCGGGTGTATAACCCCGTGAGCAATCCGTCCGGCACGCGTTGCGGCGACGCCGATGCAGCGCCTTCGGTGTGGGGCACCACGGCCGGCCCGGTTGCGGGGGCGACACGCGCCTTGCAGACCGGTGACAACGTGGGCATCCAGTACGGTCTGAAGGCGCTGCAGACGGGCGCCATCACCGCCGAAGAGTTTGTCACGCTGAACGAGAAGATCGGCGGTTCGAGTGTCGATGCGACCCCCACGGCGGGGCGCTCCGTCGCCGACGCAGCGGCACTGGCCATTGCCTACAGGGCGGGCATCGTGTCCAGTGGCACGCATCTGGGCAAGCTGCCGATCATCGATTCGCGCGGCTGGGACGAGCAGGGCATCCACTACATCTGGCGGACTTACTCTGAGCGCGCACGCATCGAAGGCTCCAACGGCGGCAACTACGGCAACCAGGTGATCTGGCGCTACGGCACCGGCTTGTTGCCCGGCACTGCGGCGCAAGTTGCGGCGGTGACGACTCAGTCTTTTCTGACCATGGACATCTGGTTGTCGAACCTGCTGGTCACGGCGCCGAAGGCGACGCTGAACTCGGTGCGCACCCAGGCGCAGGTCATCGGCGCAAAGCCGGCGACGGCCTTCGACCTGTGCTATCTGACGGGCGACACGACGTTCTCGACCCCGATCACCGACATGGCGCTGTGCGACGCCGACCCCAGGCTGGCACGCCATGCATCGCCGCGCCAGGTGGCCGGCGGGTCGTTGGCGGAGAACGTCCTGAAGTGTCAGCTCAAGCCGTTGAATGTCGCCGACTACTTGCCGGCGGTCGTCTCGGCCGGGCAGCTGGCCCGCTTGAACGCCGTCTTCCCCGGTGGGGTGTGCGATTGGAGCAAGCCTGGGGTTGGTCAGCAAGAGCCGATCTCGCCACAGAGCTACGCAGCCGGCCCGGGCGGACAGCCGTTGCCGCCGGCGCCGGCGTCGGTAGCGCGCGCCCAGTGAGTCACCCACACAGCGTGACTCTTCGTGGCGCTCACGCCGCGGATGACCTCACCGCCTCGATCGCATCGAGCACCGCCTCGGGCGTGGCCGGCGCGCGCAGCGGCGGGTCGATGCGGTGCCCACCCACCGCCGACACCGCATCGCGTATCGCCAGCAGCGCCGAGAACGGCAGCAGCAGCGGCGGCTCGCCGACGGCTTTGCTGCGGTGGATGGTGTCGGCCGGGTTCGGCGCGTCGTAGAGCGCGGTGTTGAAACGCGGTGGCGCGTCGTTGGCGGTCGGGATCTTGTAGGTGCTCGGCGCGTGCGTCAGCAGCGCGCCGGTGCCCGGGTGCCAGACCAGCTCTTCCATCGTCAGCCAGCCGTAGCCCTGGATGTACGCACCCTCGACCTGGCCGATGTCGATGGCCGGGTTCAGGCTGGTGCCCACGTCGTGCAGCACGTCCACCGCCAACAGCTTGTGCTCGCCGGTGAGCGTGTCGACGACGACTTCGCTCACCGCCGCGCCGTAGGCGAAGTAGAAGAAGGGCTTGCCGGTCATGGTGGCGCGGTCCCACGAGAGGCCGGGCGTGGCGCCGTCGCTGCGCAACTGCACACGGGCCAATCTTGGCGAACAGGCACACTGCATCCTGCGATCCCGTGGGAGAACGTGACATGAATGAGCGTTGGAGTCGGCTGGCTCGCTCGCTACGCGATCGTGGCCGCGAGCGCACACGCTGTGCTGCTGCTGGTGCTCAATCCGCTCATGGAGCGAACCCTGCACCAGATCTACGGCGGGCTCTTCATCGCGCGCATCGCGACCTGGCTGCTGGTGGCACTGTTCCAGGAGTTGGCGAACTGACGCCAACCAGCGGCCGCGCCCGCGGCGGCATTGCTCGATTGTCGACATGAACCGATCTCCCCTCGAAACCCTGGTCGCCGCCCTCGGCTCGCTGCGGCCCACGCGGCTGCTCGCGGCGTGTCGCGCCCTGTTCGGGCCCGGCCTCACGGCGGCGCAGCGCGCGCGGCTCGCGCTGCGAGGCGCCGGCTGGGTGGCGCTGGCCGCGCCGCTGCTGCTCATTGCCTATGCCTTGCTGCTGATCCCCTTCACCCCCGCCGTTGACGCCGTGATGAAGGCGCGCAGCGAACGGCCGAGCGTGCTGTTGGCCGCCGACGGCTCTCTGCTCGCGACCTTCAGGCGCAACAACCGCGAGTGGATCGCGTTGGAGCGGGTGCCGCCGCACGTGGTCGATGCGCTGATCGCGACCGAGGACCACCGCTACTGGCAGCACCCCGGCATTGATTGGCGGCGCAGCCTGGCGGCCGTGGTCTATTCCCTGGGCGGCGATCGACAAGGCGGCTCGACGATCACGCAGCAGCTTGCGCGCAACGCCTTCCCCGAGGAGATCGGGCGCGCCGCGAGCGCCACGCGCAAGCTCAAGGAGATGATCACGGCGATCAAGCTCGAGCGTCGCTACACGAAACGCGAGATCCTCGAAACCTACCTCAACACGGTCTCGTTCCACTACAACGCCTTCGGCATCGAGGTGGCTGCCCGCACCTACTTCAACAAGCCGGCGCGCGAGCTCACGGTCGCCGAGGGCGCCAC
>JANOPR010000530.1:0-4651 GCA_031421955.1 Burkholderiales bacterium | reverse complement strand
GCTGTGTGTGCACGCCGGCGTCGCGCCGGCCTGGACCGCGGCGCAGACCCTGGCCCTGGCCGCCGAAGTCCAGGCCCTGCTGCGCGGCCCCGACCTTGCCGGCTTTCTGCCGCAGATGTACGGCAACCAGCCCACCCTGTGGAGCGACAGCCTGCAGGGGCCCGGCCGCTGGCGCCACGTGATCAACGTCCTGACGCGCATCCGCTTCTGTCACGCCGACGGTGCACTCGACTTCAAGCTCAAGGACGGCCCCGACTCAGCGCCGCCGGGCCTCGTGCCCTGGTTCGAGTTCCCCGGCCGCGCCAGCGCGGGTACGCCAATCGCCTTCGGTCACTGGTCGACGCTGGGCCTGGTCAACCGCGCCGACCTGCTGTCGCTGGACACTGGCTGTGCCTGGGGCGGCACGTTGACCGCGGTGCGCGTTGACGGCGGCCGGCGCGAGATCGTTCAGGTGCCTTGCACGGCATCGCGGCAGCCAGGGTGAGAGAATCCAGCGCGATCCGGAAGCGTGGCAGAGTGGTCGATTGCACCGGTCTTGAAAACCGGCGACCCGCAAGGGTCCGTGAGTTCGAATCTCACCGCTTCCGCCAGGCGTCCGACTACGCCGCGCAGGTCCTGTTCTTGCCGCTGCGCTTGGCCTCGTAAAGGGCTTGATCCGCGCGCTCGATCGCCGCGTCAAGCGGTTCGCCGGTGCGCCAGGCCGTGACGCCGCCCGAGAAGGTCACGAAAACGTCGCGGCCTTCGTGCATGAACAGGCTGGCAGTGAGCTCGCGCTGCAGGCGCGTCATGGCCTCCTGCGCCAGCCCGACGGCCGTCGCCGGCAACAGCAGCACGAACTCCTCGCCGCCAAAGCGCGCGACATGGTCGACCGGACGCAGGGCTGCGCGGACCCTCGCGGCCAGTGACTTGAGCGCCTGGTCGCCCACGCTGTGCCCAAGCGAGTCGTTGAGCTTCTTGAAGTTGTCGATGTCGATCAGGGCCACGGACAGCGGCTCGCCGTCGCGGGCATGGCGCGCGGTCTCGGCCTCAAAGGCCTGGGCCAGGCCACGCCGGTTGGCGACCTGCGTCAGCGCGTCGATCGACACTTCTTCCGACAGTCGCCGCAGCTCGCTCTCGAGGTCACGCACCCGGCGCGCCAATTGCGCCGCCTCAGCTTGGCCGGCCTGCAGCCTTGTGCTCGCGCTGGCCACCTCGGCCTGCACGGCCCGGCTGTGCTGCACCATCTCGCGCACCAGGCCGGCCAGGCTGTCAAGCGAGTCGGCCTGTTCGATGCTGTCGGCGTACTCGTCGAGTTGCGAACCAAAGCGATCGGTCTGTCCGCCCAGCGCACCCAGCTCGGCCACCAGACTGTGAACCAGCGTCTTCAAGGCCTCGCGCGCACGGTCGCGCTCGCCCTTGATGCGTTGCTGCTGCGATCGCGTGTGGGTCAACAGGTCGTGCGTTGCGCGCACGCTGCGCACGCTGGGCGCCGCATTGCCATCGGTCAGCGCCAGGCGTGCCTGCATCGCCTGGGCCTGGCCGCGCGCCCAGCTGTCGTCCTCGGCCAGTTCGGTCAGGCCTGCGGTGAGCTCGCGCGTCAACGCACTCAATTGCTCGACCAGCTGATGGCGCTGCGTCAGTACGCGCCGCGCCGCGTCGCAGGTGTGCTCGACTTGCGTCACCAGTGCGGCGTCCGCACCCTCCACATCGATGCGGCGCGCCAGCGCGGCCAGTCGGTCCGCGATCTCCATGGCATCGGCCTCGCCCATCGGCAGCGCGATGCGCACGGTGCCTTCGAGGCTGCCGACCACCGCCGGCCAATCCCCAGCCACAGCGCCCGGCCAGGCCGCGTCGACCGGCGTGGGTGTTTCGGCCGGCAGGTCGAGCAACTCGCCGGGCATGGTCTCAATGGTGGCGTCCTCGCCGTCGCCGTCCCAGCTGGCCGCCAGCTGGCGCAGGCGATCGTGCAGGCGCTGCGCGTCGGCGCGGCTGTTGTCCAGCACCCGCCGCACCGCGTCCTTCTTGCGTGCAGTGGTCCACTGGCGGCCCCCACGTTCGACGCCGCGAATCAGGCGATCGATCAGCGACGCCCATTGCGCGCTGCTGACGCCCACCGGCGCCTCGACGCCTGACGCTGCGGCACCGGCCTCCTTGGCCCAGGCCGCGGCATAGTTTTCCGGCGTCGGGTCCTGCTGCGCCTGCGCGAGGCGACGCAAGGTCGCCTTGGCCAACAGCGCTGTCGATTGTTCGTTCGCCGCCGCCGTCCCGGCACCTGGCGCGCCTGCGCGGCCGACCATCAGGCCCCCTGCACGCGACCCACAACGCGGGGAGTCGCAGGGTCGTCGCTGGCGGTACCGATCCAGGGCGCCTTGCGCGGCAGCACGGTCTGCCGCAGCCAGGTCTCGAGTTCATCCGGCGGCAGGGCCTTGGCGAACAGGAAGCCCTGCATGGTGCCGCAGCCCAGCCGGTGCAGCACGTCCATCTGGCGCAGGGTTTCGACGCCTTCGGCGATCACGCGCAGGCCCAGCGACCGCGCCAGCGCGATGATCGCGGACACCACCGCGGAGCTCTGCGGCGTGATGCCCAGGTCGCGCACGAACGAGCGGTCGATCTTCAGCTCCGAGATCGGCAACGTCGTCAGGTAGGCCAGCGACGAGTAGCCGGTACCAAAGTCGTCGATCGAGATCTGAACCCCGATCTCGTTGAGCCGATGCAAGGACAAGGACACGTTGTGCAGGTCCTTCATCAGGTTGTTTTCCGTGATCTCGAGCAGGATCGCCTTGTGCGGCACGCCGTAGGCCGAAACGGCCTCGTGGATCTTCTCCACCAGGTCGCTGCGTTCGAACAGGCGGCTGGGCAGATTCACGGCGATGGAATCGGCGAAGCCGAAGCTCTGCTGCCAGATCTTGGCCTGGCGCGCGGCCTCGCGCACCGCCCACTCCGACAGCGGCACGATCAGGCCCGTCTCCTCGGCCAGCGGAATGAAGTCGCCAGGAGGCACCAGCACACTGCCGCGCTGCCAGCGCATCAGCGCTTCGGCGCCGACCATCTTGGCCGCGCGCACGTCGACCTTGGGCTGGTAGTGCAGGACCAGCTCGTTGCGTTCGATGGCCTTGTGCAGATGGCTCTCGAGTTCGATCTTCTCGCGCCCGCGGCCACCCAGTTGCGGCGTGTAGATCGCTGCGGCATTGCGGCCCGCGGTCTTGGCCGCATACATCGCGACGTCGGAGTTGCGCATCAGGTCAGCCAGGTTCAAGGCGTCGCGCGGGAACAGCGCGATACCGACGCTGGCAGTGACGAAACACTCCTGCCCGGCAACGAAGATCGGCTCGCGCATCGCGTCGAGAATGCGGCCGGCCACGCGCTCGGCGTCCGGGTCGTCGGTGACCTCGGGCAGCAGCGCCACGAACTCGTCGCCGCCCAGGCGGCCCACCGCCTCGAGCGTGCGGTGCGAACGCGCGCCGGCGGCCTCGAGCGCGCCCTCCATGACCTGGTCGCTGTGACGCACGCAGCCGCGCAGGCGGCGCGCGACCTCCATCAGCAACTCGTCGCCGGCGGCGTGGCCCAGCGTGTCGTTGACGTTCTTGAAGCGGTCCAGGTCGATCAGCAGCAGGGCCGCGTTGTGACCCAGGCGGCGCGCGTGATCCAGTGCGCGCTCGGTGCGCCAGATCAACTGGCGCCGGTTCGGCAGGCCGGTCAGGGCGTCGAAATTGGCCAGATGCCGAATCCGGTCCTCCGCGACGCGGCGGTCGGTCACGTCCTGGAAGACGCCGGTGTAGCCCACGCCGTGGCCATGTTCGAACTCGGCTTCCGCTTCGACATGGATGACGCGCGCACGGCCGTCGAACAGCGTCACGGAGAAGTCGGTGGCCAGGACCGCGTTGTGCGCCACCACTTCGTTGAGCATGCGTATCAGGCCGCGCCGCTGGGCTGAACCGACCATGCGCAGCAATGCCCGCAACGCCATGTGCTCGTCAGGGTTCTTGCCGAACACGCGCAGGGCTTCGGTAGAGAGCGAGAGCTGGCCCAGGCCCTCGCCGCGGCGCCAGTCGAAACTGCCCATGCGGGCCAGGTCTTGCGCCCGGGCCAGCTTGAACTTGCTGCGCTCGAGTTCGATGCGCGTGCGCGACGAGCGCAGCAGGTAGCGCATGCGCCCGGCCAGCAGGCTCCATTGCGTGCTCTTGACAAAGAAGTCCGTCGCGCCGGCTCGGTAGGCGCGCGTGATCGAGGCGTCGTCGTCCAGGCCGGTCAGCATCAACACGGGCATCTGCGCGTAGTTGGGCAAGCGGCGCAGCGCCTGGCAGGTCTCGAATCCGTCCATGCCCGGCATCAGCGCGTCAAGCACGACCAGGTCAGGCTCGACCGTGTCGAGCGCATCCAGGGCCGCCTTGCCGCTGCTGACTTCGACCGGCTCGAAGCCGCGCTCGCGCAGTGCGGCCGCGGTCAGCAGCAGGTTGACCTCGTCGTCGTCGACGAGCAGCACCTTGGGTTGTTCCGGCAGGTCGTCGTCGGCCAGCGCCATGCTGCTGCTGGTCATGGCATGGCGTCCAGCAGCGGCGGCAACCCACCCAGCACGACGTCGACCTCCGCTCGCATCGCATCGATGCGCAGGTCCAGACCTTCCAACTGCTCGAGCCGAATCATGGTCTCGATATCGGCACAAAGCTGCGCC
>JANOPR010000529.1:0-9440 GCA_031421955.1 Burkholderiales bacterium | reverse complement strand
GTCCGCGGAGGATCGCGATCGCGGCCTCCTCGTCGGGCTCGTCGACCATCACGGGCTGGAAGCGCCGCTCGAGCGCCGCGTCCTTCTCGACGCGCTTGCGGTACTCGTCGACGGTCGTCGCGCCGATGCAGTGCAGCTCGCCGCGCGCAAGCGCGGGCTTGAGCAGGTTGCTCGCGTCCATCGCACCTTCGGCGCCACCGGCGCCGACCAGCGTGTGCAGTTCATCGATGAACAGGATCACCTGCGATTCGGCCGCCGTGACCTCCTTGAGCACCGCCTTCAGCCGGTCCTCGAACTCGCCGCGGAACTTGGCGCCGGCCAGCAGGCCCGCCATGTCGAGCACCAGCACGCGCTTGTCCTTCAGGGTCTCGGGCACCTCGCCCGCCACGATGCGCTGCGCCAGGCCTTCGACGATGGCGGTCTTGCCCACGCCCGGCTCGCCGATCAGCACCGGATTGTTCTTGGTGCGCCGCTGCAGCACCTGGATCGCGCGGCGGATCTCGTCGTCGCGTCCGATCACGGGGTCGAGCTTGCCCTGCCGCGCGCGCTCGGTCAGATCCAGCGTGTACTTCTTCAGCACCTCGCGCTGGCCTTCGGCCTCGGCCGAGTCGACCGTCTGGCCGCCGCGCACCGCATCGATCGCCGCCTCCAGCGCCTTGCGCGTCAGGCCATGCCCGCGGACGATGCCGCCGAGATCGGTCTTGGCGTCCGCCAGCGCCAGCAGGAACATCTCGCTGGCAACGAACTGGTCCCCGCGCTTGCCCGCCTCCTTCTCCGCAGCCTGCAGCAGCGCGATCAGGTCGCGCCCGGGCTGCACCACCTGGCCGCTGCCCTGCACCTGCGGCAGGCCGGCCACGGCCGTGTCCATGGCGGTCTTCAGCGCCGCCGTCTTGGCACCCGCACGCTCGAGCAAGGCCTTGGGGCCGTCGGGCTGCACGAGCATCGCCGCCAGCAGGTGCGCGGGCTCGATATAGGGGTTGTCGCGGGCCACGGCCAAGCTCTGGGCCTCAGCCAATGCCTGCTGGAATGTGCTGGTCAGTTTGTCGATGCGCATGCTGTTGATCCCAATCCGATTGGTCCTCATGTGAGGGCCGCGGGCGAAGGTTTCAAGTCGGGCGCATCTGCGCCAGATCAAATCCCTACGGCTGGTTCAGCGTCGCGCAGTGCAGTCCGCCACCGACCCAATGCGCCGAAATGCCATTCACGAACTCGATGCGGCGGCCAGGAAACACGCTGGCGAAGACTTGTCGCACCCGGTCCTGGTGTTGCGGACTCGTGCCGTGCGGAACAAAGTCGGGCAATACGACGACCCCGTTTGCGACCACGAAATTGAGGTAGCTGGCCGTGGCAACCTGCCAGAGCGACTCGCCGGCCCGGCGCCTTTCCTGCGGCGCGAAGTAGTCGGTCGACCATTCCTCCGACGCGTCGATCTGAGCCTGGTCCGACAGCACCACCCGGCGCTGCACGATGCGCGGCATCGGTACCTTGATTACGCGCAGGCTCCGGCCCTGGGTGTCGGTGGCGGCCGCGAGCAGTGCCCAGTTGCGCTGCATGCGCTGCCGATTCAAGCGCGCGACCGGGTGTCGCAGCGCGTCGGCTTCGTCCGACCAGGCCAGCAGCACCGTGCGCTCGTCGGCAAAGCGGACGAATTCATCGGTGTGCCCGCCGGCGCCCCAGGCCACAAAAGGGCCGGTGATCGTCGCTCGCAGCAGCACGTCCTCGGCCAGCCCGGCCGGCAACCAGAGCACCTTGCGCACGCCGGGCAGACGCAGCAATTCGTTCTCGACCTGGGCGCGCGACAGGTCAGGATTGCGGCTGCGATGCAGTTCCTCGCAGGCAATCATCAAGCCGCGGCCGTTGACTTCGACGCCGCCGCCTTCGAGCGACAGGGGTGAAGCATGCACGCTGGCGTCCAGGCGCTTGGCGAAGTCACGGTCGAGCCGGTCGCGCTCGGCCGCCGTTGTGCGGGCATGCGTGCTGCACCACTGCCGATCGGCGCCGCGGGCATAGCGCCGCAGGCACCATGCGGCCGCGCCGTACTGGCTGGCCACGAAATCGACGATACCGGCACGGCCCTTGTCGTCGCGGGAAAACACCGCCATGTCGCGAAGGAAGAAACTGACCTGCGGCTGCACGTGCACATCGAGTCCGGCCAAAGGCATGGCGCGCACCTGCTCGGCCGCAGCCTCGTCGGCGACGAGAAAGCGCAGCTTCACGTGGGCGTGCAGCGCGGCCACCAGCCCCCGGGTCATGGCCGCGTGGCCCTCGTCATAGCTCAACCAGACCGCCGCGGTCGGGTCGAAGTCGGCGCTGATGCCGATGCCCGGTGGCGTGCCTGCAACGACGGCGCCAGCGGCCGGCGCAGCGCAGGCCGCGTAGGCCGCGCAACAGGCCTGCAATGCACTGCGCCGGGTCAGCGGCATGCAGGGCTGCCCAGAGACTGCGCAAGCAAGGCGCGTTGCACCTTGCCCAGCGCCGTCTTCGGCAAGGACTCGAGCACGACGATGCGGCGCGGCTGCTTGTAGCGCGCCAGCTGGGACTCGAGCCGGCTGCGCAGGCGCTCGATGTCAACCTGATGGCCTGGCCGCTCGACCAACGCCAGCACAGGCACCTCGCCCCAGCGCGCGTCGGGCATGCCGACGACGGCGGCCTCGGCCACGGCGGGGTCAGCCAGCGCGAGTTCTTCGATCTCGGCCGGATGGATGTTCTCGCCGCCGGAAATGATCAGGTCGCTGCGCCGACCGACGATTTCATAGAGTCCGTCGGCATCAAGGCGCGCCAGGTCGCCGGTGCGAAACCAGCCGTCGACGAAGGCTGCCGCCTCGGGATCGCGGTGGTAGCCACGGGCCATATTCGCGCCACGCACCCAGACCTCGCCGTCGACGAGTCGCACCTCGACGCCCTGCGCCGGGCGCCCGGCCTTGCCGGCATGGGCCAACGCGTCCTCGCGGCGCAAGGCCAGCGTGACCGGCCCGGTTTCGGTGGCCCCATACACCTGGCACACCGGCACGCCGCGCGCATGGAATGCATCGATCAGGTCGCGCGGAACCACTTGCGAGCCGGCGTTGACGAAAGCCAGCGACGACAGGTCGGTCGACGTCCAGTCGGGGTGCTCGATCACGGCGCGCATCGTCGCCGGCACCAACAGGCTGGTGCTGGGACGCCACGCTGCAACGTCGTGCAACCAGGCGCCGGCCTCGAATCGCTGATGCAGGCGCACCCTGCCCCCGGCAGCCAGCGTGGGCAGGACCTGGATGCACAGGCCCCCGACGTGGAACAGCGGCAGCACCGCCAGGGTCCGCGTCGATGCGTCCAATGCCTGGGCGTCGATCGCCGCGGCGATGTTGGCCTGCATCGCTGCGCGCGTATGAATGGCACCCTTGGGCGCGCCGCCCGCGGCCGCGGTGCCCGAGGTGTAGACCAGCATCAGGTCCCCCAAGCGCTGGCCGGGCGCCGGCTTGAGCGGCAAGCCGACCGCGCTGCATACCTGCTCGGCCAGCGTCTGCATCGCCTCGTCGTGCCACAGCAGCTGCAGATCGGCATGGCGCACGATGGCCGCCAGCTCAGGCGCCCGGAGACGCCAGTTCAGCGGCACGTAGCGCAGACCAAGGCGCTCGCAGGCGCGCAGCACGGCCAGGGCGCGCGGATGGTTCCACGCCAGCCAACCGATCGAATCACCGGCCGTGGCGCCCGCGGCGCGCAGCGATGCCACTTCGACGATGGCAGCCTGCTCGACTACGGAGTCGTCAAATTCGAACATCTTGGCCGAGTATGTACCCCGGCGCTGCGGCTCAGGAGTCGATCACCTCGTCGCCTTCGCCGGACTCGTACAGGCACTCGCGGCCGAGCCGGTCGACACACAACTCGGCGGTCCACGGCAGCATCAGCGAGCCGCAGCGCGAGTCGCGATACAGGCGCTCCAGCGGCAGCGACTTCAGCATCGCCTGCCCGCCACAGGTGCGCACGGCCAGGCGGCAGATTTCGTTGGCGTTCTCCATGATCGTGAAGTGCGCGGCCAGCAGGCGCATGCGCGCATCCTTGTCCGGATCAACCCGTGCCTCGCGCGCCGTTTGCAGGAACAGCGCGCGGGTCTGTTCGAGCTTGATGCGCATCTCGGCCACCGTGATCTGCTTGGTCGGGTACATGCGCCGCTTGACCGGGGCCACGCCGCCCATGTCGCCGCGCAGATAGGCCACCGTGAAGTCGTAGGCCGCCTGAGCGATGCCCATGTAGGTCGGCGACAGCGTGGCGAACATGTGCGGGTAGCGCCGGGCGGCCTGGAAGTACAGGCCCTCGGGCATCAGGCGCCCCTCGGTTGGCACGAACACGTCGTCGAACGTCAACGTGCGACTGACCGTGCCGCGCATGCCCAGCGGGTCCCAGTCGCCGCTGACCGTGACGCCCGGCGCGTCGGCCGGCACTGCCAAGTACAGCGAATCACGCAGGTTGCCGCCCCCATGCGGCGTGTCTTCAAGTGTGCACAGCACGCCGTAGTAGTCGGCCGCGCCCGACAACGAGGCGAAGATCTTCTTGCCCCTGACGTAGTAGCCCCCCTTGGGGCCGGACGCACGGTTGGCCAGCGTGCCCCATGGCGCCTTGCCCGCCGCAGCCGCGCCACCTTCGGAGAACGGCTGTGAGTAGACCTTGCCCTCGTCGATCACGCGCGCGTAGTGCACGGCGCGCATGCACTCGTGGTCGGCGCGCTGTGCGGCGCTCATGTCCAGCGTGTCGGCGATGAATCCGGACCACATCGTCGAGCTGACATGCATGTTGAACGACAGCGCGGTTGAACCGCAATGGCGGCCGAGCTCGGCAGCGACCATCACGTAGGTGGCGAAGTCCGCGCCCATGCCACCATAAGCCTTGGGCACGCAGATGCCGAGCAGTCCGGCCTGGCGCAAGTCCCGGTAGTTTTCGAACGGGAAACTCGCCTCGCGATCCCAGCGCGCCGCACGCGGCGCGAACTTGTCGCGCCCCAACTCGGCAGCCAATGCGATCAGCTCGCGTTGCTGCGCGGTCAGGATGTCGGCATTGCCGGCGATGTGGGGAGCAGTGGCCAGATCGTGCATTGCGGGTCCCGGGTCAGAAGCGGCGCTGCAGAAAATCGATCAACGCGTTATTGAACAACGCCGGCGACTCCATGTTCGCAAGGTGCCCGGTGCCGGGTAGACAGATGAATTCACACCCGGCGATCCGCGACGCCATCTGCTGCATCATCGCCGCGGGCGCGTTGCGATCATGCTCGCCGGCCAGGCACAGCACCGGCACACGCAGGTCTGCCAGCAGTTCGCGCCGATCGAAGCCGACAATGGCCTGCAGCGCACGGCGGTACGTCACCTCCGGCACCGCGGACATCAGCACGGCGGCACGCGCCACCGCATCGTGCGGTGCGTTGGGCGAGGCCATGCCCGCGACCAGACCCGGCGCCAATCGCGCCATGCCGCGGCCAGCGTCCAGCGGCGCCAGGCGCTGGGCGAGGAACTCTGCCTGCCACGCACCGCCGGCCTTGCCGAAGGCCGACGACGTGCCACTGAGCACGAGCGCCTGAACCCGATCGGCCGCGCTGGCCATCAATTCCTGGGCCACCATGCCGCCCATGCTGTGGCCCACCAGCGCGCAGCGCTTGATGCCAAGCTTGTCGATCAGCGCCACCACCGCGGCCGCCAGGGCGGCCATGCCGAACGGCGCCACCGACAAGGAGTCGCCATAGCCAGGCAGGTCGGGGGCGATCGCCGTGTAGCCGGCTTCGGCCAACGACGCGCCGGTGCCCGAGATCGCGTCGCCCCAGGCCTCACGGCCGCCACCGATACCATGCAGCAACACGACCGTGCGCTCGCCCTGGCCCCAGCGCAAGTGCGCCAAGGGCGCGTCATAGGCGAAGACGGGTGCCGCGCTCACAACAGCGCACCTTCACGCACGACCGGCTGGCCGTCGAGTTCGACGGTGCAGCCGCGCAAGGGCAGGTCGAAGTGGCCCAGCGTGTGCCGGCCGGCCACTTCGTTGGCCCCGGTGGAGTACAGGAAGTTGCCGGCGAAGGCGCGCAACTCGGTGCCATTGCAGTCGGCCTTGTCGTAGAAGTTGAGCGCATCCCAGCGGGCGCGGCGGTTCAAACCCCAGCCCACATGCGACACGGCATAGGCCGCGCGATCGCCCCAGGCCGCAAAGTAGCCGCGCATGAGGTCGGCATCGGGCGAGTCACCGATCACGTCTGTGACATGGTCGTCCGCGATCAGCAGCCTCACGGGGTCCGCCAGGTAGCGCTTGAACGTCAGGTTGGCATCGCCGCGGTCCAGGACCAGGGTGCCGTTGACGCTGCCCGCAGCCGGGAACGCCAGCGCCAGCCCGCCGGGCCAATGGGTGAGCGTGCCGGGCTTGGCCGTAAAGCCCCAGACGCCACCCACCCGCGCCCCGGCCAGATCGACGCTCAGATCGGTGCCCGCCTTCGAGTGCACCTGCATCCGGCGCGCGGCCTTCAGACGCCGCATGGCGTCGCGCGCCACGGCTTCGTCCTCGGCCTCAGGCAGGCAGCGCTCGAGAATTTCTGGGTGCTCGTTGCTGACCACGAGCACGCGCGCGCCGCCGGCCAGGATCTGGGGCAGCTCGGCAGCATGCTGAAGGCCTTCGACGGTGCAGTCGACGACGAGCGCGCATTGCGCCAAGGCCGCCACGACCGCAGGCTGTCCGGCAAGCACCGCCGTGGCGCCGGTCGAACGCACCGGCACGGGTGCCGCCAGCGCCGGCGTCGGCACGACGACCTCGAAGTGCTGTGCGCCAATCCGCTGCAAGGCCAGTGCCGCCAACTGCGGCAGCACCGGCCGCGACCGCGACTCGGCGAGCACCGCGCAGGCATCGCCCGGGCGTACACCGCACTGCTGCAGGACCTTGACGAATGCAGCGATCCACGGGCCTTCAATGGGCGCGGGCATCACATGATCTCTCCGAGCAGGTGGTAGCGACCCGCGTGGTACACGAGCGGCGGTACCGGCTGCGCGCGGGCCACCATCACGCGGCCGATGTAGAGCCGGTGGTCACCGGCGGCCTGGCTCGAGATGCGCTCGCACTCGAAAGTCGCGGCACTGCCGCCGAGCAGCGGCAAGCCACCCGAGCCCTCGCCCCACAGCCCATTGTCGAACTTGCCCGGCACGGCCGAAGCGAAGCGGCGCGACAAATCGATCTGCGCCTCGGCCAGGACATTGACTGCGAAGCACGTCGCCGCATCGAAGGCCGCCAGGCTCGGACTGGCCAAGCGCAGCGACCACAGCACCAGGGGCGGGTCAAGCGAGAGTGCATTGAATGAATTGACCGTCAACCCGAGCGGCTGCCCGTCGGCACCGCGGCAGGTGACGATCGTCACGCCGGTGGCAAAACCTCCGAGCGCCTCGCGCAATGCGAGCGCCACGGCCGGCTGTGGGTCTGGATCGGTCATGTCCGCCGCACTATACGGGGGCCCTGCCGGACACGGCTACGTGCATGGACCGCCGGAGTCAGGGGGTCTCACGGGGTCAGGGCCCGGATTGTGGCCAGGCCCAGCACCGTCAGCAGCCGCGATCCAGCCAGATGCGCGACCGCGATGGCAATGGCCCAGCCCACGTCGCCCCGAGTGAACGCGTTGACGACCTCGGCGGAAAACGTCGAAAACGTTGTCAGGCCGCCGAGAAAACCCGTGATGAGTGCCAGCCGCCACAGCGCGCTCAGGTCGGTGCGCCAGGCAAAGAAACCGATCGCGATGCCCACCACGTAGCCGCCGATCAGGTTGGCCGCCAGGGTACCGAGCGGCAGATGCGGCCACAGGCGATCGAGGCTCTGCCCGAGCGCATAGCGCATGCAGGCGCCGCAGCCGGCCCCGACGAACACCGCCAGCAAGGCCGGCGCAAGCGGTGCGGCGGTCATCTGACAACCTCCGTGCTGCTGCGCACGGTCAACTCGCCATGCGGACGGCCGGGCAGGCTCATCAGGCGTTGCCGCTGGGCAAGCCCCAGCGTTCGAGCGCGGCGTCGTCAGCAACGCGCGCGTCGACCCACTCGGCACTGCCGTCCGGGCGCTGCTCCTTCTTCCAGAAGGGCGCCTGGGTCTTCAGGTAGTCCATCAGGAACTGACAGGCCGCAAACGCATCGCCGCGGTGCGCAGACGTGACGACGACGAGGACGATCTGGTCCCGCGGTGCCAACTTGCCGACACGGTGGACGACAAGCGCGGCGCGAATGTCGAAGCGAGCCTGCGCGGCGTCGATCATGGCTTCGATGGCGCGTTCGGTCATGCCCGGGTAATGCTCGAGTTCCATGCCGGTGGTGTCGACGGGTCCGGCAGCGCTGCTGCGGTCACGTACCGTGCCGATGAACGTGGCGACGGCACCGATCGAGGCATCGCCGGCGCGCAACTCGGCCGCTTCGCGGCCGGCGTCGAAGTCGGCCTGCTGGATGCGAACCCGCGGCGCAGCCATGTTCAGCCTCCTGTCACGGGGGGGAAGAACGCCACCTCGGCGCCGTCTGCGAGCAGGGCCGTTTCCTCGACCAGCACCTGGTTCAGTGCACAACGCAGCGCGCGGCCTCGGCGCAGCGCGTCGGCATGGCGCGGGCTGGTGGCGATAAGCTGGTCGCGCAGCGCGGCTGCCGTCGCGCCTGGCGCGACCTGCACCGACTCCTGCGCGCCCAACGCCTCGCGCAATGCCGCAAAGTAACGCACCGTGACTTGCATTCAGCCGCCGATCAAGGACGCCAAGGGCCAGTAGGCCACGCGATCACCCTGCGTGATCGCCTGGCCGGCCGGGTTGTCGACCAGGCCATCGGCCCAGACCGCGGAGGTCAGCACGCCCGAACTCTGGTTCGCAAACAACTCGAGCCCACCCGCCCCGTCGCGGCGCACACGCAGGAACTCGCGCCTTCGATCGGGCCGCAGCCAGTCGAAATGCGCCGTCATTGGCAGTGCCGGGGGCGGTGCCGCTGGCAGGCCCTGCAGCACGCGCAACAGCGGCGCGACCGCCACCAGGAAAGTCACGAAGCTCGAGACCGGGTTGCCTGGCAGCCCGATGAACAGGCACTCTGCGCCGTCGTCGCGGCGGATCGCGCCAAACGCCAGTGGTTTGCCCGGCTTGATCGCCACCTGCCACAACTCGATGCGGCCCTCGGCAGCGACAGCCGGCCGGACATGGTCTTCATCGCCCACCGAGACGCCGCCCGAACTCAGGATCAGGTCGTGCGTGGCGGCTGCGCCGCGCAACGCCGCACGCGTGGCATCGAGCCTGTCAGGCACGATGCCCAGGTCGGTGACGTCGCAACCCGCGGCCTGCAGCAGGCCGCGCAGCGTGAAGCGGTTGGAGTTGTAGATGGCGCCTGGCGGCAGCCGCTCCGGCAGCACCGCGCCGGGCATCACCAGTTCGTCGCCGGTGGAGAACAGCGCCACGCGCGGGCGGCGGCACACCGTGAGCGTCGCGGCGCCCACAC
>JANOPR010000528.1:0-4756 GCA_031421955.1 Burkholderiales bacterium | reverse complement strand
GTGCCCTGCAAGCCACCGTAGGTTGTCTTGGCCTTGAACTCATGCTCCTGGAAACGCAGCGAGGCGCCGGCCCAGTGCGTGGTCGTGCCGCCGACGGTCTTGCAGATCCAGGACGGCAGATTCGGGAAGTCTTTCGCGACGCGCCAGCTGCCCGACGTCGTGCGATTGTCGAGCCAGGCGATCTGGCCGAAAGACTTCCATTCGTCGTTGATGAAGCTTGCACTCGATTGCAGTGCGCCGGCCTCGAGCACCACGACCTTGATGCCCTTTTGCGCCAACTCGTTGGCCAGCGTGCCGCCGCCCGCGCCCGAACCGATGATGACGACCACCGAGCCGTCGTTGAAATCGAACTTCGCCATGTTGCTGTGTCTCCTGAAAGCTGATGATTTGCGTCGCCGTGCTCAACCCATGTAGGGCGGCGGGCTGGCTTTTGCGGTCGGGGCCGGCAGCCACTTCAGGTCCTGGAAGCCGCGCGTGATGTAGCCGCCCTTTTCCCACGCCGATCCCGGATAGCCAAAGGCGGCGAAGGCCATGTCGTTGTCGTACAGCGAGGTCACGCACTGGCCGCGCACGGTGTTGAAGAAGGGCGTGCCTTCGATGGCTTTGACGACCGCGAGCTTCTTCGCCGCCGGGGCCTTGATGAAGCTGCCGCCCGCAGCCTGGTCGAGGCCCTTGATGCCGCCCTGCAGCAAGGCCGCAGTGTCACTGGCCGCAGCGGCCTTGGCGTCAAGGTCCTTGGCGAGCAAGGCATAGACCGCGTCGGGCAGCTTCTTGTGCGGGAAGAGCACGCGGCCCATGGCCATCAGTGTCTGGCCTTCGCTCTTGCTCAGGCTCTTGAGCTCGACGGCCCACACCGGCGAGGGGGCGAGTGCCGCCAGCACCGAACCGGTCGCGATGGTGCCGATCAGGACGCCGGAGCCCTTGAGGAACTCACGCCGCACCAGCGGCAGCGCCAGCCTGGGAACCTGGCCTTCGGTTTCGTTGCAGCCGCCGCCATCGGCGCTCATCGCGGCGACGGGGTCTTGCGCAATTGGGATCACTCGCATCTCGTGTTTCCTGGAGTTTTTGTGGCCGCGCCCGCCACCGCCTGTGGTGCGCGCGACCGGTGTTGCACCGACGCTGCGGTGGGAACTGGTGCCGAACTTCTAGAAAAGGGAAACTACCGGGCGGGGCGGTCTACTTGGCGCCGCCAAGGATCCACGCGGCGAGCTTTTTCACGTCGGCGTCCGCAAGCGCCGATTGCGCCGGCATGGCCATGTCGCCCCACTTGCCCGCGCCGCCGGCCCGGATGCTTTTCGCAAGCATCTCCGTCGCATCGGGTTGGCCGGCGTACTTGGCAGCGACGTCTTTGTAGGCTGGACCAACGAGCTTGACGGCGGCCGCGTGACAGCCCGAACAGCCGTTCTTCTCGGCCAGCGCCTTGTTGGCCTGGGCAGCGAAGGGAGCGACGGCCAACAGCGTGGTCGAGAGGCAGAGTACAAAGTGGTTCATGACATAACGGTTCGGGAAGCCGACCCGCGTATTTTTCGGCCGCACCGCAATCTCCGGGTGCTAGTGCGCTACTTACACGGGTCGGCATAGACACTTATTGACAGCCGCCCGCGAGGTCGCATGCAAGCAGGCCGCATCGCACTGCGCGAGAGCTCTCGAACTCACTTCGTGTCGAGTCGCCAGCGACGTGCTGCAGCGCAAGCGCATCGCCCACCTCGACGCCCAGTAACCGCACGGTCGATGCGAGTTTGACGCGCGCAACCGCCCGGCTCAATCGACGCCTGACCCCGGTGCGCGGCGCGAGCCGGCAAGCGGCGCGGTTGCGGCGTACATCACGTTGATCCGCGCGACGTACTTCGATACAGGGCCGCGCACCGGGCCGCCGAGATGCAGCACCGATTGCGGCCCAAAGCCGTGGTGGAAGAACAGTGCCGAGCCCTTGGCCGGCCGCACGTCGTGGCTGCTGCCGTCGGGCCGGTACAAGCGCGTGTCGCCGCCCTGCACGCCGTCATCAGGCCCGTTCAGGTACAGCAGCATCGTCAGGCAAGAGCGCAGATGCACTTGCCACTGCACCATGCGGCGTCGTTCGGCGTCGAGGGAAAAACCGGGCCAGTCGCCGTCGGTGTGACGGTTGAACACGTCGCCGTCGTCGTAGCGGTACATGTTCATCCGCTCGGACAGTCGCGGGTGCAGCGTCATGCTGTCGATGTGCACCGGCAGCAACGCGGCCATGCGCCCGAACAGGGGGCCGAGCAACCCGAGGTCGGCCACCCAGTGCACCGTCTTGTTCATTCGCATGCCGGGCGGCGTGGCGATACCGGGTGCTTCGTCACGGTAGCCGAATCGTTCGCTGGCTTCGACGATCGCGTCGGCTTCGGCGGCGGTCAGCAGGTGGCGGATTTCGAATGCAAGCAGCCCGCCGAGTTCGATGTCGTGGCGCACCGGGCGCAGCTCGGTGTCGGCGCGCAAGGCGAGCTGTGCCGGCGGTGTGACGAACGCGTGGATCGGCGTGTCGGGCACGACGCCGCCTTGCGGCAGCGAGCCAGGCAGCAGCGCGACGCTGCGGTGCGCCGGCCACGCCGACAGGGCGCTGTCGGCGGCAAGAGTGGTCATCACCACGCCCCCACGTTCGGCATAGACGCCCACGGCTCGGCCGGCGCCAGCGCGTGGCTCGCCTGCAGCAATTCGATCGAGATGCCGTCGGGCGAGCGCACGAACGCCATGCGACCGTCGCGCGGCGGCCGGTTGATGGTCACGCCGTGCGCCATCAACCGTTCGCACGCAGCATAGATGTCGTCGACCGCGTACGCGACGTGACCGAAGCTGCGACCACCGGCATACGTCTCGGGATCCCAGTTGTGCGTCAACTCGATCTCGGCCTCGGGCTGGCCCGGCGGGGCGAGGTAGACCAGCGTGAAGCGGCCGGCTGGCACGTCGCCTCGGCGTGTGACTTCCAACCCGAGCGCGTCGCGATAGAAGCGCAGCGATGCATCGAGGTCGGTCACGCGGACCATTGTGTGCAGGTATCTCATGGGGCTCGATCTGGGGTTCGGAGCCGAGATTGTCGGCGATTCGATCCTGCCGGCCCGATCATGGACGCTCGGATGCCCGCTTTGACTCTCCCGCAACCATCAGCGCTTTCCTGAGAGTTGTGAGCTGCCGGGAGGGAACCCAGTCGCTGGAGTTCCGCCAGGCCGAGGATGACGAGGGGCGCTACGCGTGGATCGAATCCGTGTTGCGGCGCTTCGATTACCGCCAGTTGCCGCGCGCGCATCGCGGGCCGGTGCTGAGCTATCTGCAGCGGCTGAGCGGCTACAGCCGCGCCCAGATCACGCGGTTGGTCTCGCGCTGGGACGCCGGCAAGCGCCTCGTCAAGGGATACCGCGCACCCGTGCATGCCTTCGCACGGCGCTACACGAGCGCCGATGTGGCGCTGCTGGCCGACGTCGATCGAGCCATGGGCACGATGTCGGGCCCGGCCACGGCCTGCGTGCTGCGCCGCCAGCGCGATGTCTTCGGCGACGCGCGCTTCGAGCGCCTGGGTTCGATCTCGGTGGCGCATCTGTACAACCTGCGCAACAGCGCGCCCTACCGGGTCCAGCGCGTGGTGCTGACCAAGACCCGACCCACCAAGGCCGCGACCATCGGCTTGCGCAAGGCGCCGGCCCCACTGGGCCGCCCGGGCTTCATTCGCATCGACAGCGTTCACCAAGGGGACTGGGACGGCACCAAAGGTCTGTATCACATCAACGCCGTGGACTGCGTCACCCAGTGGGAGGTGGTGGCCACGGTGCAGACGATCAGCGAGGCGCACCTGCTGCCGGTGATCGAGCAGATGCTGGCGCAGTTCCCGTTTGCGATCCTGGGCTTCCACGCCGACAACGGCAGCGAGTACGTCAACCACCAGGTGGCCCGGATGTTGGACAAGCTGCGCATCGAGTTCACGCGCAGCCGCCCCAGGCGCAGCAACGACAACGGCCTGGCCGAAACCAAGAACGGCGCGGTGGTGCGCAAGCTCTTCGGCTACGAGCACATCCCGCAGCGCCACGCGGTGCGCTTCAACATCTTCTGCGTCGAATACCTCAACCCGTTCCTGAACTTCCACCGGCCGTGCCTGTTCGCCACCGAGCTGGCCGACCCGAAGAAGCCCGGGCGCATCAAGCGCGTGTACCGGGCAAAGGACGCGATGACGCCGCTGGACAAGCTGGCCAGCTTGCCTGACGCGGCGACGTTCCTGCGCGAGGGCATCACGCTCGAAGACCTGCACGCGCTGGCCCGCGCGCTCACCGATGTTCAGGCGGCCGAAGAACTCAACGAGGCCAGGCTGGCGCTGTTCAGACGCGTCCCGGCACGCATCGGCTGAATTCCCCTGCGGGGCTGCGCGCGGGGGGAGGCTGTGGACATGTGGACGAAGCGCCTGAACGGCGCTGGCCTGGTCCGTGGACAACGTGGGTACACGTTTCCCACCGCCCAGTCCTTCGACCACATGCCCACAGCCTTCGACCACCATCGATGAACCCAAAAACCCGGGCCCCAATACACTGCCTTCGTCTACAACGGATCGATTCGCTTCGCGTCCCGGTTCTCAGACCGCTCCAGGCTCATACCTGAATTGGAAACGACTGCGGCAGGCGTTGACATCCAAGTGCGAGGGTTTAGCGCCCGCAAGTTTTTTATTCGCAGTCGTCGCGAAGAACCACGAGGGTTGACAGCGAGAAAGGTCGGCCTCTCGTTTGGGGTCTCGAATTGATGGCAGCGTCAGTCC
>JANOPR010000527.1:0-2275 GCA_031421955.1 Burkholderiales bacterium | reverse complement strand
TTGAGGATGTCGCCCTCCCGAACCCGGTCATGAAAGTGGCTTGACGATGCCCCCGGCGGCAACTCGGGTCGCCCGGCTGGCGCTGGCACGCGCTTGACGGTGACGCGATAGGCCGTCGGACGTGGGCAGTCGGAAAGCGAGTAACAGCGCGTGATCGTGCGGGGGGTGACATCCGCTCCACGAACACTGTCCGCCACCAGGAGCGAGAAAGTCAGGTACTGGCCCGGCTTGAACGGCGTCAGCAGCGCACCATCGACGGGCTCCAGATGAAACGAACACTGGGTCTTGGCTTTGTCCTCGAACGAGCGACGCACGACACGGAATTCGCGCCAACCGGGCCAGGCACCGGACGAGACCTGCGGCGCTTCAGCGACAGCCAACCCAGGCATTGACTCGTGGGCGCCTTGCCGCCGCCACACTGCAACACCGATTCCCCCGGCCAACTGAAGCAGCAGGGCCAGATTGATGTAGGCGAGCAGCTCAAGGGCAGTCACGTTGCTTCTTGTCGTTGGAGGGCAGCGTCGGATGACAGCCACTCAAAGCAGCCGCGCAAATGCTCAGTCTGACGCCGGAGGCACCCAAACCTCTTGACCGCCATCAAGGCAGATGCAATGACGCTCGGCCTGTCAAATCGCAGGACGGACTTCAGTTGGCGTGTTCCAGGAAACTTTGGTCTGCGTCTTGAGCTGCCCCCCGTTTTGCGCAATTCAAGAGCCGATGATCGCCATCGCGACTCGAAGGCGAATAGAGCAGCAGATATCGACAGGCTCGTTTTCGCGGGGCCCGCTTCAGCCAGGTGCACCAACAGATCGCGCCCATTCAACGGCTCAGGATGCTTCTTCCTGTGGTCTTGCTTTCGCTCGGCTCAGGTTACCCAACGGGCTTGGCGTCGATTGTCTTGATTGCCTGCTGCGGCTTGAGCAATGTCAAAGCCAACCCTCGAATGACGATGTGCAATGCGAATCGACGCACGATGACCAGACGGCTTGCGATCGAGCGGTGCGAGTTACCGTGTCAATGCAACCGCCCCCCACGCAGCGCAGACGGAGTTCACCATGGAAGTATCGAGCGCCGCCATGCTGCCTGCTGCGGCAGCGCCAACAACGCAGAAGGCCTCGCCGGTTGGTGAGGTGGTCTTCTCTGCTCGCGGCCTGTCCAAGGTCTACCGCAGCGGCGAGGTCGAGGTTCACGCGCTGCGCGATGTCGACCTGGAAATCCACCGCGGCGAATTCGTGGTGCTGCTCGCCGCATCGGGCAGCGGCAAGGCGACGCTGCTCGACATCCTGGGTGGGCTCGATGTGCCAACAGCCGGGGAAGTGCGCTTTGCCGACCATCTGCTGACGGGAGCCAGCGAGAGCGAACTCACCGCCTATCGGCGCGAGCATGTCGGTTTCGTGTTCCAGTTCTACAACCTGATCCCGAGCCTGACGGTGCGCGAGAACCTGGCGCTCGTCACCGACATCGCGAAGAACCCGATGCCGATCGACGAAGCCATCGACCGGGTCGGGCTGACGCCACGGCGCGGTCCCTTTCCGGCGCAACTGTCGGGTGGCGAGCAGCAGCGGGTGGCGATCGCACGGGCAATCGTCAAACGTCCCGAGGTGCTGCTTTGCGACGAGGCGACCGGTGCGCTCGACTACCTGACCGTCAAGCTGGTGCTCGAAGTCATCGCGAAGATCAACGCCGAACTCGGCACCACGGCGGTGGTGATCACGCACAACGCGGCGATTGCGGGCATGGCCGATCGGGTGATCTACCTCGGTGGCCATGCTGGCCCTCGCTCTGGCCTGGGCCTTCGCGCCGAGGCCGGTGGAAGTGGAGTTGGCGCCCGTCACTCAGGGCCGCTTCGAGGTCACCATCGACGAAGACAGCAAGGCGCGCCTGGCCGACCGCTACCTGATCTCGGCGCCGCTGGCCGGGCGGCTGGCACGCATCACCTTGAAGAAGGGCGATGCGGTGGCTGTCGACACGCCGCTGGCGCTGCTGAGTTCGGTGCTGCCGGCGATGCTGGACGAGCGCACGCTGCACGAGTTGCAGGCGCGCGTCGATGGAGCGCAGGACAACCTCTCGCGTGCCGGCTCGCGCATCGCGCGCGCCCAGGTGTCGCTCGATCAAGCGAAGAACGAGGTTCGACGCAGCGAGCAATTAGCGCAGCAGGGGTTAATCGCACCGATCTAGGTCGAGACATTCCGCTTGTCGTCGCTGGGCGCGCAGCGCGAGGTCGAGACCGCGACGGCCGAGGGGCGCATGGCCGGGCATGACCTTGAGCAGACAC
>JANOPR010000526.1:0-2210 GCA_031421955.1 Burkholderiales bacterium | reverse complement strand
CAGGATCTTCATGTCCTCGACACTGTCGATGGCCACCCCCGCCTTGCCCACATCGCCGGTCACGCGCGGGTGGTCGCTGTCGTAGCCACGGTGGGTGGCCAGGTCGAAGGCCACGCTGATGCCCTGCCCGCCGCCGTCCAGCGCCTGGCGGTAGAACGCGTTGCTGGCCTCGGCGGTAGAGAAGCCCGCGTACTGGCGGATCGTCCACGGCCGCACCGCGTACATCGTGGCCTGAGGGCCGCGCAGATAGGGCGCGAAGCCGGGCAGCGTGTCGGTGTGCGCCAGCCCCGCGAGGTCGGCCGCGGTGTAGAGCGGCTTGACCGTCAGGCCCTCGGGCGTGACCCAGTTCAGCGCAGCCACGTCACCGGCGGGCGCCGACTGGGCCGCGGCGCGCTGCCAGTCCTTCAAGGTGGGGTTGGGGTCGCTCATCAAAGTCTCCGCCGTGAATTGCCCCCGTGGGCCAGCCATGGGTCCGCCGGTTCGGCGCTTGCATTATCCATAATTATGAATTCAAATCAACGCCATGGACCTTGCCGTTGCTCCCCCGCTCGGCCGCCGCGCCCTTTACGAGGACGTGGCCGAGCGCCTGCGCGCACGGATTTTCGAGCGGGCGATCGAACCCGGCGAGTGGATCGACGAGCAAAAGCTCAGCGCCGAGTACGGCATCAGCCGCACCCCGCTGCGCGAGGCACTTAAGGTGCTTGCCGCCGAAGGCCTGGTCACGATGAAGCCGAGGCGCGGCGCCTACGTGGCCGAAATGAGCCGCGACGACGTGGCCCAGGTCTACCGAATGCTGGCGTTGCTCGAAGCCGACGCGGTAGCCGACGTGGCGCGCCACGCCAGCGACGAGCAGCTCGCGCACCTTCAAGCGCTGCATGACCTGCTCGAACGCCAGGTGCGCCAACGCGACGCCTTCTTCGCCACCAACGAGCGCTTCCACATGGCCTTGCTCGACATCGCCGGCAACCGCTGGCGAACCCAGATCGTGACCGACCTGCGCAAGGTGATGAAGCTCAATCGCCACCA
Source organism: Burkholderiales bacterium (assembly GCA_031421955.1). Classification (GTDB taxonomy): domain Bacteria; phylum Pseudomonadota; class Gammaproteobacteria; order Burkholderiales; family Burkholderiaceae_C; genus CADEEN01. Next base: position 1,184 of record JANOPR010000526.1, on the reverse strand, counting down.
CTCGCTGTTCAAGCAAGGCCGGCTGGCCGATTCACTGGCCGAGCACCGCCAGTTGATGGAAGCACTGCATGAGCGCAAGGCTGCGCGGGCGACGGCGTTGATGAAAGAGCACTTCGCGAATGGGTTGGAAGCGGCGGCTTGAGATGCGCCGGTGAGCGTCGGCACTTCGGCGACATTCGCCGCAGTGCAGCCGGGTTGTTCACGACACATGTCAGTGTGCACCGTGGTCAGTATTCGTCTACCTATTCCCGTAGCTGCGGTAGAAGGCAAACGTGCCGCTCACGCGGGTTGCGGCCGCGGCGCCGCTGCCGGGTTGCCGCTGCCGCGCCCTCACCCCTGTCCCGAAGGGCGTGGGGGCAAGACGCTCAGAGGCGCTCGAACACCGCCGCGATGCCCTGCCCGCCACCGATGCACATCGTCACCAGCGCGTACTTGCCGCCGGTGCGGTGCAGCTCGTAGATGGCCTTGGTAGCCAGGAAGGCGCCTGAGCAGCCGATCGGGTGGCCGAGGGCAATCGCGCCGCCATTGGGATTGGTCTTCTTCATATCGAGCTCGAGGCCGCGCGCCACCGCGATGGCCTGCGCCGCAAAGGCCTCGTTACTTTCGATCACGTCCATCTGGTCCAGGCGCAGGCCGCCCTTCTTCAATGCCAGCTTGGTCGCCGGAATCGGGCCCTCGCCCATGATCTCGTTGGGCACGCCGGCCACCGCGTACGACACCAGGCGCGCCATCGGCTTGTGGCCCGCGGCCGCGGCAATGGCCGCGTCGGCCAGCACGAAGAAGGCCGCTCCGTCATTGATGCCCGAGGCGTTGCCGGCGGTCACGGACCCGTCCTTCTTGAACGCCGGCTTCATCTTGGCCAGCGTTTCCATCGTCGTTGCGGGCTTGACATGTTCGTCGGTGTCGAAGGTGACTTCGCCCTTGCGGGTCTGCTTGACGATCGCGACGATCTGCTCCTTGAAGTAGCCCGCCGCAATCGCCGCGGCGGCGCGCCGGTGCGACTCCACCGCGAGGGCATCCTGTTCCTCGCGCGTGATGCCCCACTTCGTGACCAGGTTCTCGGCCGTGATGCCCATGTGGCCGACGCCGAAGGGGTCGGTCAGCGTGGCGACCATGGTGTCGATCAGCTTGGTGTCGCCCATGCGTGCGCCGCTGCGCATCGCGGTCGACAGGTAGCCGCCGCG
>JANOPR010000525.1:0-2663 GCA_031421955.1 Burkholderiales bacterium | reverse complement strand
CGGCGACAAGAAGTAGGCCGCTTCGGCGTGACAACTCAGACCGCCGCGGCTCGCCGTCGGCGACATTTCTTGCCTCCGGTTTGTGCCAGAATCCAGTCGTCATACGTGTATAGCAATTGGACCGAACATGCTTGCCCTGCGCCTGCCCGCAGATCTCGAAGCCCGACTGGATGCCTTGGCGCGCAAGACCGGGCGAACCAAGAGCTACTACGCGCGCGAAGCCATCGTCGAATACATCGATGACCTCGAAGACTTGTATCTGGCGCAGAAGCGCTATGCCTTGATCGAAAAGGGCAAGTCCAAGACCCTGACGCTCGACGCGGTGGAGGCGCAACTTGGTATGGACGGTTGAGATCGATGCCGCTGCTGCGAAAGAACTGCGCAAGCTCGACCCACCGATCGCGCGCCGCATCGTCGCGTTCTTGCGTCAGAGCCTGGCGCCGCTCGAAAACCCGCGCACGATTGGCGAGGCCCTGCACGGCGATGCACTGGGCGAGTACTGGAAGTACCGCCTGGGCGACTACCGCATCGTCGCTCGCATTGTCGATCGGCGCGTCGTCGTGATCGTCGTTCGCATCGGACACCGGCGCGATGTCCATCGCAAGTGAACCCGTCGGGCTGAACGCCATCCCGCGCGAGCGGCTGCCGGCGCTGCTGCGCACGATGCCCAAGGCCGAGCTGCACATCCACATCGAGGGCTCGCTCGAACCCGAGCTGATCTTCGAGCTGGCGGCGCGCAACGGCGTGGCTTTGCCGTATGCGAGCGTCGAGGCGCTGCGCGCGGCCTACGCCTTCAGCGACTTGCAGAGTTTTCTCGACATCTACTACGCCGGCGCCGGCGTGCTGCGCACCCAGAGCGATTTCTTCGACATGGGCTTTGCGTACCTCGAACGCGCCGCGGCCGACAACGTGGTGCATGCTGAAATCTTCTTCGATCCGCAAACGCACACTGCACGCGGCGTGCCGATCGAGCCGGTGATCCTCGGCCTGGCGCACGCATGCCGCCGCGCGCAGCCCGAATGGGGCCTGTCGGCCAAGCTGATCCTGTGCTTCCTGCGCCACCTCAGCGAAGACGAGGCCCTGGCCACGCTGGAAGCGGCGCTGCCGTGGCGCGAGCACTTTATCGGCGTTGGCCTGGACAGCAGCGAGCGCGGCCACCCGCCGGAAAAGTTCGCGCGCGTCTTCGAGCGGGCGCGCTCGCTCGGCCTGCATGCCGTCGCGCACGCGGGCGAGGAGGGCCCGCCGGCCTACATCGAAAGCGCCCTGGACGTCCTGCACGTGCAGCGCATCGACCATGGCGTGCGCTGCCTCGAGAGCCCTGCGCTGGTGCGGCGCCTGGCGCGCGAGCGCATGCCGCTCACCGTCTGCCCGCTGTCCAACGTCAAGCTGCGCGTCTTCGAGACGCTGGCCGAGCACAACCTGCCCGCGCTGCTGGACGCAGGTTTGTGCGCCACGATCAACAGCGACGACCCGGCGTACTTCGGCGGCTACCTGAACCAGAACTTCGTCGAAACCTTCGAGGCCTTGCCCGCGATGGGCGCACGCGAGGCCTACACACTGGCGCGCAACAGTTTCGAAGCCAGCTTTGCCGGCGCGGACCAAAAGGCGCGCTGGATCGCTGCGCTGGACGCGCACTTCGTGCGAGCCGCCGCCGCTGCCTGAGGTTGCCACGAGGCGCGAGCGGCGCCACCTACAATCGACCCCTGCGCATCGCGTGCCACCCGCCGCGCATCCCTCAATCGGTGGCCATGTCGAGGACAACCATGTCAAAAAACCTCATCCGCGGGCGCCTGCTCGCGTCGATGTTGCTTTCCATCCTGACTTACGCCGCGGCAGCCGAGCCGCTCAAGGTCGGTTTCGTGTATGTCAGTCCGGTCGGACAGGCCGGCTGGACTTACCAGCACGACCAGGCGCGCCAGGCCATGCAACGTGCATTGGGTGACAAGGTCGCCACGCGTTTTGTCGAGGCCGTGCCCGAAGGGGCGGACGCCGAGCGCGTGATGCGCGACCTGGCAGCACAGGGTCATCAGTTGATCTTCGCCACCAGCTTCGGCTACCTGGAGCCGGCGCTGCGGGTGGCGGCTGACTTCCCTGGTGTGAAGTTCGAGCATGCCGGCGGCTACAAGACGGCGGCCAACCTCAACACCTACAACGCGCGCTTCTATGAAGGCCGCTGGCTCGCGGGCTGGCTGGCCGGCAAGTCGAGCAAGGCCGGCGTGGCTGGCTATGTGGCGGGGTTTGCGGTGCCCGAGGTGGTGCAGGGCATCAACGCCTTCACGCTGGGCATGCGCGCCGCCAACCCCAAGGCCAGCGTACGTGTCCTTTGGCTCAACACCTGGTTCGACCCGCCCAAGGAGCGCGAGGCGGCGCTGACGCTGATCAACGCCGGCGCCGATGTGCTGACCAATCACAGCGGCTCGCCGGCGGTACCGCAGGCGGCCGAGGAGAAGGGCGTCAAGCTGATCGGCTACCAGAGCGACATGCGCGCCCATGCGCCGAACGCGCAGCTCGCCGCGGTCACTGCCGATTGGAGCGGCTACTACACGCGCGTGGCGCAGAGCGTGATCGCCGGCACCTGGCAAGCCCAGCCGATGTGGGGCGGCATGAAGGACGGCATGGTCAAGCTCGCGGCCGTGTCGCCTGCGCTGGCGCCGGCTGTGCGC
>JANOPR010000524.1:0-3598 GCA_031421955.1 Burkholderiales bacterium | reverse complement strand
GTGCCCGGCGTCAAGCTGCGCTTCGTCTCGGGCGCCGGTGGCTTGGCGCACCTGGCGGCCAATCCGAAAATCAAACTGGTCAAGGAAAACGGCGACGGCTCAGCGCTGTTCGAGCTGACGCCCTGACCCCTTTGTGAGTGCTGCATGCCCGCAGCGCAAGACGACTTGTCCGATCCGTTCAACCCCAACGAGGGAGTACCCCATGGCCGCCAAAGACTTCGACACGATGGAAGACAGCAACCCGTCTTCCAATCCAAGCATCCATGACGTGAGCGACCCGACGCGGCGCACCGTGCTGCGCGGCAGCGTGGGCCTGGCCGCCGCGGCGCTGTACGCGCCGCTGGCGGCGGGTTGCGCCGCCACGTCCCTGCGCGAGTCGCCCAAGCCGATGCGCCCGGTGATGACGTTCAAGGGCGTGCCCGCGGTCGCCACCGACACCCTGGTGGTGCCCGAGGGTTATGTCGCCGACGTGATCGCAGCCTGGGGCGAGCCTGTCGGCGTGGCCGGCAACATGCCGGCCTGGCGCCCCGACGCCTCCAACGGCGCCGCCGACCAAGCCGTGCAAATGGGCATGCACCACGACGGCATCCACTTCTATGGCCTCGACGGCAATGGCAGCAGCCGGGGCCTGCTGGCGATGAACCACGAGTACACCGACGACGGCCTGTTGCACGTGGGCGGGCTGGTGCCGTGGACGGCCGAGAAGGTGCGGAAAGCCCAGGCCGCGCATGGCCTGGCCGTGATCGAGGTGGCCATGAAGGACGGCCGCTGGCAGATGGTGCGCCCCTCGCGCTATGCGCGTCGCTTCACCGGCAACACGCCGTTCGCGGTCGGTGGCCCGTGCGCGGGTCACGCGCTGTTCAAGACCGCTGCCGACCCGCAAGGGCGCACCGTGCTGGGCACGCTGAACAACTGCGCCAGCGGCAAGACGCCCTGGGGGACCTACCTGTCGGGCGAAGAGAACTTCATGGGCTACTTCAGTGGCGGCGACAAGCTTTCAGACCACGAGCAGCGCTGGGGCATGAGGAAGGGCGGCTGGGGCTACCGCTGGCACGAACACGACGAGCGCTTCGACGCCGTGAAGAACCCCAATGAGCCCAATCGCTTCGGCTGGGTGGTCGAGATGGACCCGCTGGACCCGACCAGCACGCCGGTCAAGCGCACCGCGCTGGGCCGCGCGGCGCACGAAGGGGCCTGGGTCGGCGTTACCAGGGACGGCCGCGCGGTGGTCTATTCGGGCGAGGACGCGCGCTTCGAGTACATCTACAAGTTCGTCAGCCGCGACAAGATCGCACCCGGCGGCGCCAAGGCCAACCGCACCCTGCTCGACCACGGCGTGCTGTACGTGGCGCGCTTCAACGCCGACGGCACCGGCAACTGGCTGCCGCTGGTGCACGGCCAGGGCCCGCTGAGCGCGGCCAACGGCTTTGCCGACCAGGGCGAGGTGCTGATCAAGTCGCGCCAGGCGAGTGACTTGCTCGGCGCAACCAAGATGGACCGGCCGGAGTGGCTGGCGATCGACCCGAACAACGGCTGGGTCTATTGCACGCTGACCAACAACAGCTCGCGCGGCCAGCCGACCTTCCCCGGCGTCGACGCCGCCAACCCGCGTGCCAACAACGTCATGGGCCAGATCATTCGCTGGCACGACGACCGCGACTTCGACGGTACGACCTTCACGTGGAACCATCTGGTGCTGGCCGGCGACCCGGCGAACTCGCGCGAGCAGGCCAAAGGCAACATCCAGGGCGACATCTACGCCTGCCCGGACGGCATTTCATTCGATGCCCGCGGCCTGCTCTGGATTCAGACCGATGCCCACGCGACACAGATGTACAAGGGCGAGATGAAGAATTTCGGCAACAACCAGATGCTGGCCTGCGATGTCGCGACCGGGCAGACGCGCCGCTTCCTCACCGGCCCGGTCAACAGCGAGGTCACCGGCGTGGCCTGGACGCCCGACGGCACGACGATGTTCCTCAACATCCAGCACCCGGGCGAAACGCCGAGCGACCGCAGCGACCCGGCCGAGCCGAGCAAGTTCTCGAACTGGCCCGACTACCAGGCGGGCGGGCGGCCGCGCTCGGCCACCGTGGTGGTGCGCAGGAAGGACGGCGGCGTGATTGGTAGCTGAGTCGCTTGGCCGCGGCCTACTTCGCCGTCGGCATCGCGAACTCGGCGCCCTTGGCCACGCTGGCCGGCCAGCGCTGCATCACGCTCTTTTGCCGGGTGTAAAAGCGCACGCCTTCTTCGCCGTAGGCGTGCATGTCGCCGAACAGGCTGCGCTTCCAGCCGCCAAAGCCATGCCAGGCCATCGGCACAGGGATCGGCACGTTGATGCCGACCATGCCGACCTGGATGCGGCGTGCGAATTCGCGCGCCACGTTGCCGTCGCTGGTGTAGCAGGCCACGCCGTTGCCGAACTCGTGGTCGTTGACCAGTTGCACGGCTTGCGCGAAGTCCTTGGCGCGCACGCAGACCAGCACGGGGCCGAAGATCTCTTCGCGGTAGATGCGCATCGACGGCGTCACATGGTCGAACAGCGTGCCGCCGGTGAAGAAGCCCTGCTCATGGCCGTCGATGGTGAAGCCACGGCCGTCGACCACGAGCTGGGCGCCTTCCTCGACACCGAGCGCGATGTAGGTTTCTATGCGCTCCTTGGCCGCGCGGCTGATCACGGGGCCCATTTCGACGTGCGGGTTCAGTCCGTTTCCGACCGTCAGCGAGCGGGCGCGCGCGGCCAGCAATGGCACCACCTTGTCGGCCACGTCGCCGACCAGCACCGCCACCGAGATCGCCATGCAGCGCTCGCCGGCCGAGCCGTAGGCGCTGCCGATCAATGCATCGACCGTCTGCTCGATGTCGGCATCGGGCATCACGACCATGTGGTTCTTGGCCCCGCCCAGGGCCTGCACCCGCTTGCCCTGCGCAGCGCCGCTCTGGTACAGCGAATGCGCGATCGGCGTCGAGCCGACGAAGCTGAGGGCACGCACCAGCGGGTGCGCCATCAGCGCTTCGACCGCGACCTTGTCGCCCTGGACGACGTTGAACACACCGTCGGGCAGGCCGGCCTCGCGCAGCAGTTCGGCCATCAAGAGGCTGGGGCTGGGGTCCAGCGGACTGGGCTTCAGGACGAAGGTGTTACCGCAGGCCAGCGCCAGCGGGAACATCCAGCACGGCACCATGCACGGGAAGTTGAACGGCGTGACGCCCGCGACCACGCCCAGCGGCTGGCGCAGCGTCCAGTTGTCCATGCCGGTGGAGACCTGGTCGGTGAAATCGCCCTTGAGCAGTTGCGGCGCGCCGCAGGCGAACTCGATGATGTCGATGCCGCGCATGACCTCGCCCTGCGCGTCCGAGAACACCTTGCCATGCTCGGCCGTGATCATCGCGGCCAGCGAGTCCCGGTGGCGGTTCATCAGCTCGAGGAACTTGTTGAGCACGCGCGCGCGCCGGATCGGCGGCGTGTCGGCCCAGGCCGGGAAGGCCTCGTCGGCGGGCGCCCCAGCGGCCGCCACGTCGCGCACCCCCCCCCGGGGGACCAGGCGCGACACCGCCCCGGTGGCGGGGGGGTGGACCGCCGGGGGGCGCCCGGGGG
>JANOPR010000523.1:0-3262 GCA_031421955.1 Burkholderiales bacterium | reverse complement strand
GAACGATCTGCGCAATTTCACGACGCCGGAGTTGTTTGCTTCACTGCGCATCGACCTGCACGACCGCGGCGACGCGAAGCAGCACACCGACGTGGTCGACGTCCAGGCCAAGGTGCTCGACCTGGCGCAGGAAGCCGATCGCCAGATCGTCAGCGTGCATTTCACGGGCCTGGTGCGCGAAGCGGCCAGCGCCGAGCCCACGCCGTTCGACGAGGTCTGGCACCTGGTCAAGCCGACCGACGACAGCCGCGCCTGGGCCATCGCTGGGATTCAGCAGCGGCAATAGGCCACCGCCGTTGACGCGGCGGCGCCCGCCGCGTCAGCCGCCCGCGCGCTTGACGGTCCAGCCCTGGGCCTGCAGCAGTTCGATCACGCGCTCGGCGTGATCGCCCTGCACTTCAAGCACCGCGCCTTTCACCGTGCCGCCCGCGCCGCAGGCGCTGCGCAGGCACTTGCCCAACGCGGCGAGCGCGGGGGCGTCGAGGGCCAGGCCGCGCACCACCGTCACCGTCTTGCCGCCGCGGCCCTTGCTTTCGCGGCTGACGCGAACGGTGCCGTCACCTGCGGCGCCCGGAGCCGGCTGCGAGCCGCAGACGCACGCAACCAGCGGCTGACGGCAGGCCGGGCACATGCGACCGCCCTCGGTGGAGTAGACGAGCCCGCCGGCTCCAGACTCGCGCGGGTTCATGCCAGGAGCAGGGCCGCAACGGGAGCGCCGCCGCTGAGGGCCATCAGGGATTCCATGCACCGCAGTCTAGTGGGGCCATTGCAGACCAAACCGCTGGCATTGCGGCGCGCTGCACGGCAAACTGCGGCCATGAGCCCCGGCCCGCTGAAATTGCATGTGCCCGAGCCGAGTGCACGCCCAGGCCAGGCCACCGACTTCTCGTACTTGCATGTCTCGGCCGCTGGCGAGGTGCCGCGCCCGCCGATCGACGTCAAGCCGATCGACACCAGCGACCAGGCTTATGCGCTGGTGCGTGTGCTTGACGACAACGGCAAGGCGGTCGGGCCGTGGGCGCCGCAGATCGACACTGTGCGCCTGCGCCACGGCCTGGTCTCGATGATGAAGACGCGCGCCTACGACGCGCGCATGCTGATCGCGCAGCGGCAGAAGAAGATCTCGTTCTACATGCAATGCCTGGGCGAGGAGGCGATCGCCACCGCGCACGCGCTGGCACTGCAGAGCGGCGACATGTGCTTCCCGACCTACCGCCAGCCCGGCCTGCTGCTGGTGCGCGAGGACATCTCGATGGTCGAGATGATGTGCCAGCTGATGAGCAACGAGCGCGACCCGCTCAAGGGCCGCCAATTGCCGGTGCTGTACTCGTACAAGCGCGCGGGCTTCTTCACCGTCTCGGGCAACCTGGCCACGCAGTACATCCAGGCGGTGGGCTGGGGCATGGCCACCGGGGACAAGGGCGTAAACAAAAAAGCCACCGCCAGGATAGGCGGCCGCGCCACCGCCCCGGCCCAAAATAAAAACGCCGTGAACATACCGCATGTGTACCGCGCGCCGGTGATCCTCAACGTGGTCAACAACCAATGGGCGATCTCGAGCTTTCAGGCCATTGCCGGGGGCGAATCGACCACCTTTGCTGCGCACGGCATCGGCTGCGGCATCGCCTCGCTGCGCGTCGACGGCAACGACTTCCTGGCCGTCTACGCCGCCTCGCTGTGGGCCGCCGAGCGCGCGCGCAGCAACCTCGGGCCGACATTGATCGAGTGGATCACGTACCGCGCGGGCGCGCATTCGACCTCCGACGACCCCACGCGCTACCGTCCCGGCGACGACTGGCAGCATTTCCCGCTCGGCGACCCCATCGCGCGCCTCAAGCAGCACCTCATCGTCCTGGGTGCATGGTCCGACAAGGAACATGAGCAGACGCGCAAGGATCTCGAGGCAATGGTCGCCGCCGCACTGAAGGAGGCCACGCAGTACGGCTCGATGCTCGAGGGCTATTCGCCGCCGCTGGCCTCGATGTTCGAGGATGTCTACAAGGACATGCCCGCGCACCTGCAAGAGCAGTTGCGCCAGGCGGGAGAATTCTGATCATGGCCAGCATGACCATGATCCAGGCCCTGCGCTCGGCGATGGACGTGATGCTGGGGCGCGACGACAACGTCGTGGTCTACGGCCAGGATGTCGGCTACTTCGGCGGCGTGTTCCGCTGCACCGAAGGCTTGCAGACCAAGTACGGCAAGTCGCGCGTGTTCGATGCGCCGATCTCCGAGGGCGGCATCGTCGGCACGGCCATCGGCATGGCCGCCTACGGCCTGCGCCCGGTGGTCGAGGTCCAGTTCGCCGACTACTTCTATCCGGCCTCGGACCAGATCGTTTCCGAGGCCGCACGGCTGCGCTACCGCTCGGCGGGCGACTTCACGGCGCCGATCACGATCCGCATGCCCTGCGGCGGCGGCATCTACGGCGGCCAGACCCACAGCCAAAGCCCTGAAGCCCTGTTCACGCATGTCTGCGGCATCCGCACCGTGATGCCGAGCAACCCCTACGATGCCAAGGGCCTGCTGATCGCGTCGATCGAGAACGACGACCCTGTGATCTTTCTCGAGCCCAAGCGGCTCTACAACGGGCCCTTCGACGGCCACCACGACCGTCCGATGGTGCCCTGGTCGGCGCATGCCAGGAGCGAGGTGCCCGAGGGCCACTACGTGGTGCCGCTGGATTCGGCCGCCGTGTTCCGGCCCGGCGCCGACGTCACCGTCCTGACCTACGGCACGATGGTCTACGTCAGCGAGGCCGCGGCGATCGAGAGCGGCATCGACGCCGAGATCATCGATCTGCGCAGCCTGTGGCCGCTGGACCTGCCGACCCTCATCGAGTCGGTCAGGAAAACGCGCCGCTGCGTGGTCCTGCACGAGGCCACGCGGACCAGCGGTTTCGGCGCCGAACTCGTCGCGCTGGTGCAGGAGCATTGCTTCTATCACCTCGAGGCCCCGATCGAGCGCGTGACCGGCTGGGACACGCCCTACCCGCATGCCCAGGAATGGGCCTATTTTCCGGGCCCGGCGCGCGTGGCCGCGGCCTTCCGGCGGGTGATGGAAGCATGAGCCGCCGGGCCGCTCCCAAGCCTGTCCTGAGCCTGGTCGAAGGGGCGAATACCGGAGTGCGCAGCACGAAGGTACGCCAGAGAGCGCCGCGGGGGGCAGCAATGATTAGCGTCCAGGTGATCAGCGTTCCCGACATCGGCGAAGGCATCGCCGAGGTCGAACTGGTGGCCTGGCATGTGCAGCCCGGCGACGA
>JANOPR010000522.1:0-2067 GCA_031421955.1 Burkholderiales bacterium | reverse complement strand
TCGGCGCGCTGCGCGTCACTCAGGCCCGGCGCGGGAGCTTCTTCGAGCACCTTCTGGTGGCGCCGCTGCACCGAGCTATCGCGCTCGAACAGGTAGACGCAATTTCCCTGCGTGTCGGCGTAGAGCTGGATCTCGATGTGCCGCGGCCGCAGGACATAGCGCTCGACCAGCACATGCTCGTCGCCGAAGCTGGCCTGGGCCTCGCGCTGGCAGGAGGCCAGCGAGGCCGCGAAGTCGCCCGCCTGGTCGACACGGCGCATGCCCTTGCCGCCGCCGCCCGCACTGGCCTTGATCAGCACCGGGTAGCCGATGCGTGCGGCCTCGCGCGCCAACAGGGCCGGGTCGTTGTCGCGGCCGTGGTAGCCGGGCACCAGCGGCACGCCAGCTTGCTCCATCAGCGTCTTGGCCGCCGATTTGCTGCCCATGGCGCGGATAGCGCTGGCCGGCGGGCCGATGAAGACCAGGCCCGCATCGGCGCAGGCCTGCGCGAACTCGGCGTTCTCCGACAGGAATCCGTAGCCCGGATGCACCGCCTGCGCGCCGGTGGCCTTCGCGGCATCGAGGATGCGCTGCCAGCGCAGGTAGCTCTCGCGTGGCGGTGCGGCACCGATGTGCACGGCCTCGTCGCAGGCCCGCACGTGGCGCGCGCCGGCGTCGGCGTCGGAGTAGACCGCGACGGTGCGCACGCCCATGCGGCGCGCGGTCGCGGCGACGCGGCAGGCGATCTCGCCGCGATTGGCTATCAGGATCTTCTTGAACATCATGGCCCTCCCGGACTCATCTGCGTGGGCAGGAAGTGGCCGCGCAACTTGCCCCCCAGGCCGCGCAGGAACTTGAACAGCATCACGGTGACAACCACCATGGCCACCAGCGCGATCGCCAGCGCGACAAAGAAGATCAGCGGATGCTGCCACGACAGCCACAACATGCCCGGCACCACCGCATCGCCGGCGAGAGAGAGCGCGACGTTGGAAAACGGCTCGGGCGAAGTGTTGGCGGCCGCGCGCGTGGTCGCCTTGGCCGTGTGCGCCGTGGCGGCCAGCGTGCCGCCGAGCAGGGCCGCGACCAGGGCCCATGTCGCCTGATCGGCGCCGAACACACCGTAGGCCAACGCGGCGCCGGCCGGGATTCGAATGAAGGTGTGGAGCGCATCCCAGAGTGAGTCGACCCAGGGCACCTTGTCGGCCAGGAACTCGACCAGCAGCAGCCCGCCACTGGTCCACAGCATTGCCGGGTGCTGCAGCACGGCCAGTCCGCTGGGCAGCGCAACCCAACTCAGCGTGCCGGCCAGCCCGGTCAGGAAGACCACCGCATACAGGCGCAGGCCGCTGGCCCAGCCCAGCGCGGCGGCCACGGCAATCAGCTGGCTGGTGTCGAGTTCGCTGGACATGGCTCAGCGGGCCTGCCAGGGTGGCGCGGTCTTGCTCAAGAAGCTCTGCACCCCGGCCTTGCCCTCCGCGCTGGCGCGGATGTCGGCGATGCGGCGCGCAGTGCCGGCGCGCAGGTCGGTGTCGATCGGCCGCCCGGCCAGGTCCTGCACCAGCCGCTTGCAGGCCTTGACTGCTTCCGGGCCGTTGGCCACCAACGCAGCCACGACCTCGGCCACCTTAGCGTCGAGCTGGTCACCGGCGACGACTTCGTGAACGAAGCCCAGCGCCTTGGCGGTGGCCGCATCGAAGCGCTCGGCGGTCGTGAAGTAGCGCCGCGAGGCTTGTTCACCCAGGGCGCGAATCACATACGGACCGATGGTCGCCGGCAGCAAACCGAGCCTGGCCTCGGACAGGCAAAAGGTGACGCCCTCGGACGCGACCAGCACATCGCAGACCGCCGCCAGGCCCACCCCGCCGGCATAGCAGTCGCCCTGGATGCGCCCGACCACCGGCAGCGGGCAGCGGTAGATCGTCCACAGCATGTCGGCCAGGCCCTGCGCATCGGCGCGGTTTTCTTCCCAGCTGTAGTCGGCCATGGCGCGCATCCACGACAGGTCGGCGCCGGCACAGAAAGATCTACCATGGCCACCCAGCACGATGACGCGCAGGCCCGGGTCGGCACCGAGTTCGGTGAAGG
>JANOPR010000521.1:0-2614 GCA_031421955.1 Burkholderiales bacterium | reverse complement strand
TTGTCGGTGGCGATCTGGCTGCGATAGGAGGCCAGCAGGTTCTCCTTGACCATCGTGGCCGCGCCGCGCTGGTGGATCACGGCCACGTCGACGTCCCAGGCCGCGTTGCCGGCCTTGGACTGCGCCGAGAGTTTTTCGTAGATCTTCTGCGATCCGGCGTCGCCAGGGCCGGTGCCGACGGCCTTGACCGACACGCCGGGATTCAGCTTTTCGAAGCGCGGGCCGAGAAAATTGTTGACGTAGTCGACCATGTTCTGGTCGCCCGCGGTGACCACGTTGAGGGTCTGCGCTGAGGCCAGTCCGGTGGACAGGCCGGCGGCGGCCACCAGCAGCGCCGGGGCCAGGCGGGTCAGGATCTGCAAGTTCATGACAGTCTCCTTCAGTGGGTCAAGGGTTCGCTGCCGGAAAGAACAGCAGCGCATTGCGGGGAACGACAACCTGGGCCGGGCTGCCCTCGGGGTAATGCACCGGGTCATCGACCCAGATCTGGCCGTGCCCGACGCGCACACGGTAGCGAAAGCCATGGCCCAGGTAGGCGGTCTGCTCGACCATGCCTTGCAGTGCCAGGTCGGCAGCGGGGTCAGCCTGCGCCGACAGGCGCGCCCGGTCGCCGCGGAAGTGCGCACGTTGGAGCGCGGCGCGCGGCGTGGTCTCGTTGGCCAGCTGCAGCGCGTTGCCGTCTAGCACCAGGTCAATCGCGTTGTCCGCGCCCATGAAGCCGGCCACGAAGGGGCTGGCCGGGCGGTGAAAAACCTCTTCGGGCGTGCCGTACTGGACCACGCGACCGGCATCGACGACTGCGATGCGGTCGGCCAGCGTCAGCGCTTCCTCGCGGTCGTGCGTGACGTAGATCGCCGTGATGCCCACCCGTTGCTGCAACGCGCGCAATTCATGGCGCAATTCGAGGCGCACCTTGTAGTCGAGGTTGGACATCGGCTCGTCCAGGAGCAACAACAGCGGGTCGACCGCCAGCGCCCGCCCCAGAGCGACGCGCTGGCGCTGGCCGCCCGAGAGCGCGGCCACGTCGCGGCTGCCGTACCCTTCGAGCTGCAGCAGCTTGAGGATGTCCTGCACGCGCTCGGCGATGCGCGCCTTGGCCACCCCGCGCATGCGCGGGCCGTAGCCGATGTTGGCAGCCACACTCATGTGCGGCCACAGCGCGTAGGACTGGAACATCATCGCCGTCTGCCGCGCCTCGGGCGGCAGGTTGGTGATGTCGCGGCCGTCGACCACGATGCGCCCGGCGCTGGGCTTGACGAAGCCGGCAATCGTGCGCAACAGCGTCGTCTTGCCGCAGCCCGAGCTGCCCAGCAGCGCCACCATCTCGCCGCGTTCGATGTCCAGGCTGACGTTGTTAAGCACCGGCGTGGCACCGTAGGCAACGCTCACCGATTCGATCGACAGGTAGGCAGACATGAGTGCCGCAAGCGCCGGGTAGGCTGCCAACTCTACGCGCAACGCCTGCCTCGCGGGGCGCCATCGGGTTTGTCCCCGGGGCGGCCCGGGTCAGTGGGCGCTGCGATCGCTCCGGGTGCCCAGGGCCCGATGCAACAGCGCACCGCCGATGGCGCCGGCCAGCTGCGCCAGGACGAAGCCCGGCACGCTGGCTGGCGCGATGCCGGCAAAGCTGTCGCTCCACAGCCGACCGACCGTGACGGCCGGGTTGGCGAACGAGGTCGAGGCCGTGAACCAATAGCCGGCGCCGATCCACGCCGCCACCAGCATCGACACCTTGGCCGCGGGCGCGCGCAGGATGACGAACACCAGGCCGGCGGTGGCCACGGCCTCGGCCAGCCATTGCCCCTCGCCGCCGCGCAGCTTGCCCGACCATTGCGGGAATGGCAGCTCGAACATCGCCTGCGCCAGCCAGGCCCCGGCCACGGCGCCGGCGAGTTGCGCGGCGACATAGAGGGGCAATTCAGGCCGCGGCAGCGCGCCACGCCAGGCCATCACGACCGAGACCGCCGGGTTGAAGTGGGCGCCCGAGACCGGCGCGAAGACCTCGATCAGCACGAACAAGCCGGCCACCGTCGCCAGCGTGTTGGCCAGCAGCGCCACGGCCGCATTGCCGCCGGCCAGGCGCTCAGCCATGATCCCCGAGCCGATGACGATGGCGACCAGCAGGGCCGTGCCGACAAACTCGGCGCTGCATCGCTGCCGGCGGCTCGTCAGGCAACCTCCGTGCTGCGCACTGCGGTATTGGCTACGACATCACAAGCGCTTCGCGTAGTTGTGAGTCTGCGCCGCAACTTCGTTGTCGCCTTGGGAGCGGCCCTGCGGCTCATCAGCCAACCTCCGTGCTTCGCACTGCGGTATTCGCCTTGGGAGCGGCCCTGCGGCTCATGACTGTGCGATCGCCCGCAACGCGCTGCGCAATGCCGCAGGCGGCAGCGTCTGGATCGGCAGGGCCAGCAATTGCAGCATGCGGTAGCCCAGGGCCTGCCGTGTCAGTTCGAAGGCGCGGCGCTGGCCTGCGTCGCCGCCTTCGGCGTCCGACGGGTCGGGATAGCCCCAGTGCACTTGGACCGCAGCGCCCGGGAAGACGGGGCAGGACTCCTTCGCTGCGCTGTCGCAGACCGTGATCACGGCAGCCAATGGCGCCGCGCCCGCCACG
>JANOPR010000520.1:0-2330 GCA_031421955.1 Burkholderiales bacterium | reverse complement strand
TGCCCGGCACGCCGGCCGCAGCGTCGCACATCGCCTTGCAAGCGGCCATCGACAGGTTGAGAAAGAAATGGTCGTTGCCGGCGATGAAGGCCAGCGTCGCCGCGGCGTCCTGACGCGTGACCTCGGCTTCGATCAACGCGGTGGCGATGCGCTTGATGAACAGCGCCGTGGCCGCCGCATTGCGGTTGTGCACCTCGTCGCCCATGTTGAGCGCCTGGGCCATCAAGGGCTTGAGCTCGATCGCGCCGCCGCGCGCCAGCACCGCGCGCAGCGTCGGCGCGACCACGCGGGCCATCATGCGCAGGCGCTCGATCACGTCCGGCCCGTTGGCGCCGAAGCGCAGCACCTTGCCCAGGCCTTCGTTGAAATTGCAGTAGGCGCGCCGGCCCGTCGCGCGGTCTTCGACCACGAAAACAGGCATCGACGGGCTGATGATGCCGGCCATTGGCCCGACGGCGCCTTCATGGTGGCAAGGCCCGAGCGCCACCTCACCGCGCGCGACCAGGCTTTCGGCGCTGGCCACGGAATCGGCCCAGCCTTCGAGCACCACGGCGCCCAGGATTGCGCCGCGCATCGGCCCGCACATCGCAGGCCACGCAATCGGCGGGCCGGCGTGCACGATGAGCCGACGGCCGTGAGCCATGCCGGGCAGCGCGTCGCGCGCGCTCGCGATGTCGGTCAGGACCGGCTGGGTCCGGAGGAATCGTTCCAGTGCGACTGCGTTGGCCTGTTCGACCCGCGGGTGGTTGAGCACTGCGGCCAGGGCCAGGCCGGCGTCGCGATCGCCTTGCGCGGGGGGCTGCCAGTCCAGGCCCACGCACTGGCCGCCGGCCGCCACCACGTTGTCGGCGAAGCCCCGCAGGCCGACGTTGACGACCGCCAGCGTGTCCTTGAAGAGCGTGTTCGTCGGCATGGTGTGGCCCTAGGCGCGGCGCGCGGCCAGGTGCCGGGCGAGGTCGGCCGCGAGCAGGCAGGCCTGGACGTTGCTGTCGACGATGACGGCGCCCGCGGCTTGCAGTTGCCGCACCTGTCGGCCCCTGTCCTGCGGGTCGCCGTCGGTGCCGCAGACATGGCCGATGAAGACCAGGGAGCGGCCGTCGGCGAGCGCCTGCCGCTGCGCCTGGCCCAGGGCCGCCGCGAGCCCGGCCGCGGGATCGGCGTGCGAGCCGAAACCGAGCACGACGTCGAACAGGATCGCCGCGACACGGGGGTCGGCGGCCTGGGCCAGCACCGCCGCATCGCGCAGCGCAGGATCGATCATCGGGTGCGGTCGCCCGCGCGTGTACTCGTCCTCGCCAAGGTCGAGCAGAACATGGCCGTCGATATTGGCGCCGACATGGCCGTCGAAGGGCGAGGCGCCTGCGGCCGGTGCGTTGGATCGGCACGCCAGGCCCTGCGCCATGAAGACGAGCTGGGCCTCGTAGCAGAACGTGCCACCGGTGAACAGCGCGCGCACATTGCGCTGCGTCGGCGCCATCGCGGCGCTGCGGCTCTGGACGGCCGCGACGTCGACTGCCGGCGGGTCGGCCAGGGGCTCGGGCCAGGGTTCACCGCGCGCCAGCGCCAGCGCCACGTCGGCTGCATGGCGCAGCGATGTCGCGGCGGCAAGGCCGGCCGGCAGGGTTTGCGCCGTGGTGCCTAGGAAGTGCAGCACCACCGGCTTGCCGCAGGCGCTCGCCGCGGCCTGGATCTGGCGGGCGATGGCCGCTGCCGGCGGCTTGGAGATGAGCACGATGACGCGGGTCTGCGGGTCGGCCGCGAGCGCGGCCAGTCCTTGCAGCATCGTGATGCCGCCGATCGACTCCTTCAGATCGCGCCCGCCCGTTCCCAGCGCCTGCGAGATGCCGCCGCCCAGGTTGTGGATGCGGCATGTGACCTCCTGCAGGCCGGTGCCCGAAGCCGCGACCAAGCCGATGTCCCCGCGCCGCACGACATTGGCGAATCCCAAGGGCACGCCGTTGACGATGGCGGTGCCGCAGTCGGGCCCCATCACGAGCAGATCGCGCGCGCGTGCCGCGGTCTTGATCTCGCGCTCGTCCTCGATTGACACGTTGTCGGAGAACAGCATCACGTGCAGGCCCAGTGCGAGCGCCTTCATGGCCTCGGCGGCGGCATAGTCCCCGGGAACGGAGATGAGCGCGAGATCGGCCTGCGGCAAAGTTTCGACGCCGAGCGCAATGCTCGTCAGCGGCAGCGAGAACGCCGCCACGCCGCCACCGCTGGCCGGGCGCGCGGCCGAGAGCAGGGCAGTCTGCGCAGCCGCGATGGCGTCGTCGCACGCCGCGGCGTCGCCGCGAACCACGACCAGCAGATCGCAGGGTGCGGCCGGT
>JANOPR010000519.1:0-5736 GCA_031421955.1 Burkholderiales bacterium | reverse complement strand
CACGACCTTCGAGATCGCCGCCAAGCGCCTGTCGGCCGACGTCATCAACCTGGACATCGCGCGCAGCAGCACCGAAAAGGGCGAGAGCCTGCTGGACACCATCGCCAACCTGTCGGCGATGCATGCCGACATGTTTGTCGTGCGCCACGGCGAGAGTGGCGCGCCGTACCTGATCGCCAAGCATTGCGCGCCGCATGTGCATGTCGTCAACGCCGGCGACGGGCGCCATGCGCACCCGACGCAGGCGCTGCTGGACATGTACTCGATCCGCCACTTCAAGGGTGACTTCAGCCAGCTCACGGTGGCCATCGTCGGCGACATCGTGCACTCGCGCGTGGCGCGCTCGGACATCCATGCGCTGACCACGCTGGGTGTGCCCGAGATCCGCGCCGTCGGGCCCAAGACCCTGGTGCCCGCTGATCTGCGCGAGATGGGCGTGCGTGTCTGCCATGACATGGCCGAGGGCATCCGCGATGCCGACGTGATCATCATGTTGCGCCTGCAAAACGAACGCATGAGCGGCGCCATGCTGCCCAGTGCGGGCGAGTTCTTCAAACACTTCGGGCTCACGGCGACCAAGCTGGCACTGGCCAAGCCCGACGCGATCGTGATGCACCCGGGGCCGATCAACCGCGGTGTCGAGATCGACTCGACCGTTGCCGACGGCAGCCACAGCGTGATCCTGCCGCAGGTGACCTTCGGCATCGCGGTGCGCATGGCCGTGATGAGCACGATCGCGGGGAATGACGCATGAAACTGCTGATTCGCAATGGTCGCCTGATCGACCCCGCCAGCGGCCTGGATCGCGTCGGCGACCTGGCCATCGCTGGGGCGCGCGTGATCGCACTGGGTGAGGTCAGCGGCGACTTCGCGCCCGAGCGCACGATCGACGCCAGCGGTCTGGTGGTCGTGCCGGGGCTGGTCGACCTGGCCGCGCGTTTGCGCGAACCCGGGCACGAGCATGAAGGCATGCTCGAGAGCGAGCTGGCCGCGGCAGCGGCCGGCGGCGTGACCAGTCTGGTCTGCCCGCCCGACACCGACCCACCGCTCGACGAGCCGGGGCTGGTCGAGATGCTGAAGTTCCGCGCCCGCAAGCTCAGCCGCTGTCGCCTGTTCCCGCTGGGCGCGCTGACGCGCGGCCTGGCCGGTGAGACCCTGACCGAAATGGCCGAGCTCACTGAAGCCGGCTGCGTCGGCTTCTCGCAGGCTGACGTCGCGATCGCCAACACGTTGACCCTGCAGCGCGCGCTCCAGTACGCCGCCACCTACGGCTACACGGTGTGGTTGCGGCCGCAGGACGCCTGGCTCGGCCAGGGCGTGGCCGCCAGCGGCGCGGTCTCGACGCGCCTGGGCCTGGCAGGCGTCCCGGTTGCGGCCGAGACCATCGCCCTGCACACGATTTTCGAGTTGGTGCGCGCCACCGGTGCGCGGGTGCACCTGTGCCGCCTGTCGAGCGCGGCCGGCGTCGAGTTGTTGCGCGAGGCCAAGGTAGAGGGTCTGCCCGTCACGGCCGATGTCAGCATCAACTCGCTGTTCCTCACCGACGTCGATATCGGGTTCTTCAATGCCGCGATGCGCGTGACGCCGCCGTTGCGCCAGCAGCGCGACCGCGACGCGCTGCAGGCCGCGCTGGCCGACGGCACGATCGATGCGTTGGTGTCGGACCACAACCCGGTCAGCAGCGACGAGAAGACACTGCCCTTCGGCGAGGCGATCCCGGGCGCGACCGGCCTTGAACTGCTGCTCGGCCTGGCCCTGGCTTGGGGCGAGCGGCACCGCTTGACGCTGGCGCAGAGCCTGGCGCCCATCACCTGCGACCCGGTGCGCGTGCTCGGGCCGGCCATCGGTTCGCTGGCCAGCAGCGCCGGACGCCTGGTCGAGGGCGGCGTGGCCGATGTCTGCATCTACGACCCGGCCGCGCGCTGGGCGGTGCGCGCCGATCCCCTACTCAGCCAGGGCAAGCACACGCCCTTCGCCTTCGAGATCAGTGGCTTCGAATTGGCGGGTCGCGTGCAGACCACCCTGGTGGCCGGCGGCGTGGCCTTTGAGCGCAGACCGGGCTGATGCGCACGCTGGTCGGCATGTGGCGCCTGGCGCGCGCGCTGCTGCACCTCTTGCACGGCATGGTCGTGATGGCGATCCGATTCCGCTCGCTCGACGCTGCGGGCCGCCAGCGCTGGATTCAATCGTGGTCGGCACGCTTGCTGCGTGTGCTGGGGATCGACGTTCAGGCGAGCGGCGCACCGCGAAGTGGCGCGACCTTGGTCGTGGCCAATCATGTCTCGTGGTTGGACATCGCCGCGATCCACGCCACGGCCCCGCAGGCGCGCTTTGTCTCGAGGGCCGACGTCAGGCACTGGCCCTTCGTCGGTTGGCTGGCGGCGGGCGCCGGCACGCTGTTCATCGAGCGAGCAAGCAAACGCGACGCCCTGCGCGTCGTGCACCAGGTGGCCGACGCACTGCGCGCCGGCGACATGGTGGCGGTGTTTCCCGAAGGCACCACCGGCGCGGGCCCCGCGCTGTTGCCATTTCATGCCAACCTGCTGCAGGCAGCGATCGCCACGGACACGCCGGTGCAGCCGGTCGTGCTGCGTTTCCACCAGCCCGGCCATGCCTTCAGCGGGGCGATCGAATTCGTCGGACAGACGAGCCTGGTGCAAAGCGTGTGGCGCGTGGTCTGTGCGCGCGGGCTGTGCGTGCGGCTCGATTGGCTGGCGCCTCAGGGCAGCGCCCAGGCCGATCGACGCCGTCTGGCCGCGACCCTGCGCGACACGATGGCTGTGGCGCTGCTGCGCTCCGCAGCGGCGACGGCGCGCGATATACCGCTTGCCGACAACGGCGCTTGCGCCTAGATTCCTACCGGGGTCGCAGGGCAGGTCGTGATCCCAGCGGGGCCGCATCGGCCCGCCACGACGCGCGCGCGTGATGGCCGCCGCGCGCAACGCGGAGATTGCCTGGTGAGCCCGAAGGTGCCACGGTTGTTGCAGCTGGTCCAGCGCCAAGTGCTGGTCGGCGTGCCTTTGCCCTTCGGCGTGCGCGATGCACAGGGCACGCTGCTGCTGGCCAAGGGCCAGGTGGTGGCCGACGACGCCCATCTGGCGGAGTTGATGGACCGCGGCGTCTACGTCGATGCCGAAGACTTGCAGCGGCTGCAGCAGCAGGCCGCCGCGGCCAAGCCGGCGCGCAAGTTGACGCTGTTCGATCAATGGGAGCAGCTGATCTGGCAACTGGACCGCGTCTTGCGCAGCGTCACCGAACCGGGCCTGCCCGAGCGTATTGCCGAGTTGACCGAGGCCTTGCGTGCCCTGCAGCGGCGCGACCCCGATATCGGCATCTACCTGGCGATGCGCCAGGACGGCAAGCGCCTGTCGATCTACGGTCTGACCCACTCGCTGTATGCCGCCATGGCCTGTGGCCTGGCGGCATCGCGCCTGGGCTGGAGCGAGGCCGACACGGCGCGAATTGTCTCGGCGGCGCTGACCATGAATCTGTCGATCATCGAGCTGCAGGGGCGGCTGGCGACGCAGGGCAACCGGCCGACCGAGGCGCAGTTCGCGCGCCTGCGGGCGCATCCGCAGGCGGCCTTCGAGGCGCTGGCGGCCGGCGGCATCACCGACACCCTGTGGCTGGACGCGGTGCGCCAGCACCATGAGCGGCACGACGGCCAGGGCTACCCGAGCGGGCTGACCGCGCCCGGCGAGTTGAGCGTGGCGCTGCGCCAGGCCGATGTGCTGCTGGCCAAGATCAGCCCGCGCGCCGAGCGTGCGCCGTTGCCGATCCAGCAGGCCCACCGCGAGCTTTTCGCCGACGGCGGCGGCGGGCCGTTCGCCGCGGCGCTGATCAAGGAGTTCGGCATCTACCCGCCGGGCGACTTCGTGCTGCTCAAGTCGGGAGAGTTGGCGGTAGTGGTACGCCGCGGCGCCACTGCGATGGTGCCCGAGGTGGCCGCGATCACGGATCGCCACGGCACGCCGATCGTCGGCTCGCCCCGCCGCGACCCGGCCCGCCCCGAGTTCGCCATCGTCGGACCGGCGCCCGACAAGCGCCTGGCGCTGCGCGTGTCGCCAGAGCGCTTCTACGGACTGCCGGAATAGAACGCGGCGGGCTTCAGGCGCGGCCCGCGCTGCCCGCGGCGGCAGCGGCCGCGGCGGCAGCCAGCGGGTCGCCGAGGTAGAAGTGCTTCAGCGGCTTGAGGTGCATGTCGAGTTCGTACACCAGCGGACTGCCGTTGGGGATGTTCAGGCCGATGATGTCGCTGTCGCCGATGCCGTCGAGGTACTTGACCAAGGCGCGGATCGAGTTGCCGTGCGCTGAGACGACGATGCGCTGGCCGGCGCGCAGGGCAGGGGCCAAGGTGTCGTTCCAGCAAGGCAGCACGCGCGCAACAGTGTCCTTCAGGCACTCGTTCAACGGCACCAGTCCGGGGGCCAGCTTTGCGTAACGCAGGTCGCCGCGTTCGCTGCGTGCGTCGCCGGGCTCGAGCGGCGGCGGCGGCAGGTCGTAGCTGCGGCGCCAGAGCAGCACCTGTTCGTCGCCGTATTGCTTGGCCGTCTCGGCCTTGTTCAGGCCTTGCAGCGCGCCGTAATGGCGCTCGTTCAGGCGCCAGTCATTGATTATCGGCAGCCAGGTCCTGTCCATTTCGTCCAGGGCATGCCACAGGGTCCAGATCGCGCGTTTGAGCACCGACGTGTAGGCCATGTCGAATTCGTAGCCGGCCGCCTTCAAGAGGCGCCCTGACTCGCGGGCCTGGGCCACGCCCGTGGCGGTCAGCGGAACGTCGGTCCAGCCGGTGAAACGGTTTTCCAGGTTCCAGGTCGATTCGCCGTGGCGGATCAGCACAAGCGTGGGCATGGTCGGTCGGCGAAGAAGGTGAGCGCCAATTCTATAATTCGCCGCTTCGATGACCCTGATCGCCTGACGTGACCTTTCTGCTCAACAACTGGTACCTGATCCTCGCGGCCGTGGTTTCCGGCGGCCTTCTCCTGTGGCCGATGATCAAGGACGGCGCCGGTGGCGCTGCCGCGATCGGCACCGCCGAAGCGGTGCGGCTGATGAACCGCGAGAAGGCGGTGCTGATCGACGTCAGCGAGCCGGCCGAGTACGCCGCCGGTCATGTGGGTGGCGCGCGCAACGTGCCGCTGGGCCAGCTCGGTGCCGCCAGCAACAAGGCGTTGCCGGGCAACAAGGCCCTGCCGGTGGTGCTGGTGTGCGCGACCGGCGCGCGCTCCTCGCGTGGCGTGGCGCTGTTGAAGAAGGCCGGCTACGAGAACGTGCGTTCCTTGTCGGGCGGCCTGGGCGCGTGGCGTGATGCCAGCTTGCCTGTGGAAAAGTCGGCGGCCTGAAGCCCAACGCAGAGTGCCCTTGCGTGCAAGGGCATTGGGCGGCCATGACAATGGCTTGAACTCCACCACGTTCAAGACTGCGCATGAGTTCAGTTCGCATGTACACCACCGAGTCGTGCCCCTATTGCGTGCGTGCCAAAGCCTTGCTGAATCAGCGCGGGGTGATGGCCATCGACGAGGTGCGCATCGACCTCGAACCGGCCCAGCGCGCCATGATGATCGAACTGACCGGGCGCCGCACGGTGCCGCAGATCTTCATCGGCGAAACCCATGTCGGTGGTTGCGACGACTTGATGGCGCTTGACCGCCGCGGCGGCCTGACCGGCCTGCTCGCGGTCTGAAGGCGCGGACCTAGCCCGCGCCGGGCCGCCCCAAGCGGGCGACGCCCCCTTGG
>JANOPR010000518.1:0-1621 GCA_031421955.1 Burkholderiales bacterium | reverse complement strand
TGCCGCTGATCGGTATCTGGATCAAACTGCTGACGGTGCCGTACCGATTTCTGTTCCCGGCCATCATGGTGTTCTGTTGCGTAGGCCTGTACACGCTGAACAACAATGCCTTCGATGTCTACATGGGCGCGGGCTTTGCGGTGATCGGCTACGCCTTCTACAAGCTGGGGTGCGAGCCTGCGCCGCTGCTGCTGGGTTTCATCCTCGGGCCCATGATGGAGGAGAACCTGCGCCGCGCGCTGCTGCTGTCGCGCGGCGACTGGACCACCTTCGCCACGCGCCCGCTGTCGGCCGGCCTGCTCATCGCCTCGGTGCTGATGATCGTGATTGTGATGCTGCCGACGATCCGCAAGAAGCGCGAAGAGGCGTTCCACGAGGAACTCTGACGGGGTCACCGTGCCGCCATCGCGAACCCAGGTTGCGATCGTTGGCGCGGGCCCGGCGGGGCTGTTGCTGGGGGCGCTGCTGCACAAGGCCGGCATCGACAACGTGATCCTCGAGCGGCAGAGCGCCGAGTACGTGCTCGGCCGCATCCGCGCCGGCGTGCTCGAGCAGACCACGATGGATCTGCTCGACCAGGCGGATGTCGGTGCGCGAATGCATGCCGAAGGCCTGCTGCACCGTGGATTCGAGCTGTGCTTCGGCGGCGCGCGCCACCGCATCGACCTGCACGCGCTGACCGGGGGCAAGCAGGTCATGGTCTATGGCCAGACGGAGGTTACGCGCGACCTGATGGACGCACGTGCCGCGGCGGGCCTGGCGACGGTCTACCAGGCCCAGGACGTGGCGCCACACGACCACGACACGGGCCGGCCATCGATCACGTACCGCCACGGCGGCCAGCCGCAGGAACTGCACTGCGAATTCATCGCCGGCTGCGACGGCTACCACGGCGTCTGCCGCGCCAGCCTGCCGCCGCAGGCGCTGTCGATTTTCGAGAAGGTCTATCCCTTCGGCTGGCTCGGTGTGCTGGCCGACACGCCGCCGGTGTCGCACGAACTGATCTACTCGAACCACGAGCGCGGGTTCGCGCTGTGTTCGATGCGCTCGCCCACGCGCACCCGCTACTACGTGCAATGCTCACTGCACGACACCGCCTCGCAGTGGAGCGACGCCATGTTCTGGGACGAGTTGCGTCGGCGCCTGGACCCGGCTGCGGCGCAGGCGATGGTGACGGGGCCGTCGATCGAGAAGAGCATCGCCCCGCTGCGCAGCTTTGTCGCCGAGCCGATGCGATTCGGCCGCCTGTTCCTGGCCGGCGACGCGGCGCACATCGTGCCGCCGACGGGTGCCAAGGGACTGAACCTGGCCGCCTCGGACGTCGGCTTCCTGGCGCGTGCGCTGATCGAGTTCTACGCCGAGAAGAGCGAGGCCGGCATCGATCACTACTCGTCGCGCTGCCTGGCGCGCGTCTGGAAGGCCGAGCGTTTTTCCTGGTGGATGACCTCGCTGCTGCACAAGTTTCCAGAGGCCGACACGATCGGCCAGCGGCTGCAGCGCGCCGAGCTCGACTACCTGGTGGGTTCGCGCGCCGCCGCCACCGTCCTGGCCGAGAACTACGTTGGCCTGCCCTTCGACGCCTGAGCCCTGCCACTGGAGCGGCGCCGTGCCGCTGCGCTGA
>JANOPR010000517.1:0-6822 GCA_031421955.1 Burkholderiales bacterium | reverse complement strand
GACGATTGCTCTGCACTATGTCTTCGACACGCCCGAGGACCGATTGGTGTGGGACGTGGGCCACCAGACCTATGCGCACAAGATCCTCACGGGCCGGCGCGACCGCATGGGCACCCTGCGCCAGCTGGGCGGCATCAGCGGCTTCCCGCGCCGCGACGAGAGCGAGTACGACACCTTCGGCACCGCGCACAGCTCGACGTCGATCTCGGCGGCGCTGGGCATGGCGCTGGCGGCCAAGATCAAGGGCGAGAAGCGCAAGGCGGTGGCCATCATCGGTGACGGCGCCCTGTCGGCGGGGATGGCCTTCGAGGCCATGAACAACGCCGGCGTCTCGCATGGCGGCTTGCAGGCCGACATCTTGGTCGTGCTCAACGACAACGACATGTCGATCAGTCCGCCGGTGGGCGCGCTGAACAAGTACCTGGCACGGCTGATGAGCGGCAAGTTCTACGCCGCGGCACGCGAGGGCGCCAAGACGGTGCTGAAGAACGCGCCGCCGCTGTTCGAACTGGCGCGGCGCTTCGAGGAGCACGCCAAGGGCATGGTCGTGCCTGGAACGATCTTCGAGGAATTCGGCCTGAACTATGTCGGCCCGATCGACGGCCATGACCTGGACTCGCTGATCCCGACGCTGGAGAACCTGCGTGACCTGCCCGGTGCGCAATTCCTGCATGTGGTGACGAAGAAGGGCATGGGCTACAAGCTGGCCGAGGCCGATCCGGTCAATTACCACGGGCCGGGCAAGTTCGATCCGGCCATCGGGCTGGTCAAGCCCGCCACGGCCCCCAAGACCACCTTCACGCAGGTCTTTGGCCAATGGCTGTGCGACATGGCCGAGTCCGACCCGAAGCTGGTGGGCATCACGCCGGCGATGCGCGAGGGCTCGGGGATGGTCGAGTTCCACAGGCGCTTTCCGCAGCGCTACCACGATGTCGGCATCGCCGAGCAGCATGCCGTGACCTTTGCGGCGGGGCTGGCGTGCGAAGGCCTCAAGCCGGTGGTCGCGATCTACTCGACCTTCCTGCAGCGTGGCTACGACCAGCTGATCCACGATGTGGCCATCCAGAACCTGCCCATCACGTTCGCGCTGGACCGGGCGGGCCTGGTGGGGGCCGACGGCGCCACCCATGCGGGCGCCTACGACATTGCCTTCCTGCGCTGCATCCCCAACCTGGGCCTGATCGCGCCGGCCGACGAGAATGAATGCCGCATGGCGCTGACGACGGCGCATCGCCGCGACCACCCCGTTGCCGTGCGCTACCCGCGCGGCGCGGGCGCCGGCGTCGCAGTGCAGCGCACGCTCGATGAACTGCCCTGGGGCCGCGGCGAAGTCCGGCGCCAAGGCGAGCGCATCGCCATCCTGGCGTTCGGCACGCTGCTGTATCCCGCGCTCGCGGCGGCAGAGCGGCTGAACGCCACGGTGGCCAATATGCGCTTCATCAAGCCGCTGGACACCGAGTTGCTGGCCGAACTGGCGCGCACGCACGAGGTCATCGTGACGGTTGAAGAGGGCTGCGTGATGGGCGGCGCGGGCAGCGCAGTGATGGAAGCCTTGCACGGCGCCGGCCTGACCCGGCCGGTGCTGGCGCTGGGCCTGCCCGACCACTTCATCGAACATGGCGATCCGGCCAAGCTGCTGGCGATGAACGGCCTGGACGCTGACGGCATCGCCACGTCGATTGCCGCGCGCTTCGGCGCGCGACCCGCGCTGGTGCGCGTCAAAGGCTGAGCGCGCTGCGCGCCGGCCTGGGAAAGGCCCTCGGCGGCGTGGCCGCGAAATTGGTGCGATGCTTGCGCCGCAATGGATCCCGTTAGACGATGACCCACCCTACCCAGGCCCTGCACATCCCCGACATGCAAAGCGAGCGCGACGATCGTCACCTCGCGATCCAGCGTGTGGGCATCAAGGACGTGCGCTACCCATTGAATCTGCGCGTGGCCGGTGCCGTGCAGCATTGCTCGGCCATGTGGGAACTGGACGTGGCGCTGCCTGCCGAGAAGAAGGGCACGCACATGTCGCGCTTCGTGGCCTGGCTCAACGACCTCGAACAGCTCGGCGCGCCGCTCGATGCGGCGCTGCTGCAGGAGCGCCTGGCGGTGATGCTGGAACGCCTGGGTGCCGCCGAGGGCCGGGTGCAGGCGCGCTTTGCCTTCTTCCTGCGCAAGCGCGCGCCGGTCTCGGGCGTACACAGCATGCTGGACTACCAGGGGCGCTGGATTGCCGAGACCCGTGCCGGCGTGACTTCGGTGTGGGCCGAGGTGGCGGTGCCGGTGAAGAGCCTGTGCCCCTGTTCGAAGGAAATTTCAGACTACGGCGCGCACAACCAGCGCTCGACGGTGACGATCCGCGCCGAGCTCAAGGCTGGCGTCGAGTGGCTCGAGTTGGTGCGATTCGCCGAAGACAACGCGTCGAGCGAGGTCTGGGCCCTGCTCAAGCGCCCCGACGAGAAGTGGATCACCGAGCGTGCCTACGAGAACCCGAAGTTCGTTGAAGACCTGGTGCGCGATGTGGCGCTGGCCATCAACGCCGACGTGCGCATCGGCCGCTACCGTGTCGAGGTCGAGAACCATGAATCGATCCACAACCACGCGGCGTACGCGTGCATCGAGCGGATGTAGCTTGCTCGCCGCGCTGGCGCTGGCGCTGGCGCTGGCAGCTTGCGCCGGCTATTCACCGGGGGACTTGCCGGTGGGCGCGCCCGAGGCTGCGCTGCGCGCGCGCATGGGTGAGCCCACAGGCCGTTACGCGATGCCCCAGGGCAGCCAACTCGAGTACGCGCGCGGTCCGATGGGCAAACACACTTACATGGTCGAGCTTGACGCGGCAAGTCGCGTCGTGGCGTGGCGGCAGGTGCTGACCGAGGCCAACTTCGAGGCCCTGGCCATCGGCGCGGCGCAAGCCGATGTGCGCCGGCAACTGGGCCGGCCCTCGGAGGCGCGCACCGGCTGGCGCGGCGTGGGCGAGGTCTGGTCCTACCGCTACGACGCCTTGTTCTGCCGCTGGTTCCAGGTGTGGCTGGTCGAGGGCCGCGTTCGCGAAGCCAGCTACGCGGCCGATCCGATGTGCGAGGATCGTAGGCGCGACCCCGACTGATGCTCGTCTATGGCATTGCAAACTGCGACAGCGTCAGGCGCGCCAGGGCTTGGCTGGGAGCGCGGGGTGTCGACCACGAGTTCCACGACTTCAAGAAGGCGGGCGTGCCGGCGGCCGCGCTCGAGTCCTGGGTCGCGGCGTTGGGCTGGCAACCCTTGGTCAACCGCCAGGGCAGCACCTGGCGCAAGCTCGATGCCGCCGCGCAGCAGGCGCTCGTGGACGCGCGCAGCACGCCGCCAGACACCGCCACGGACAAGCCTGTCACGCCGCACCCATGCGGTGCACGCGCGCACCAACAGGAAGCCGGCACGCCAACGCGTGACCCCGGCGCGGCGTAGTTTGGTGCGAACTGAGGGCGCCGGCACGCACCGAAACAGGCACAAGACTTGCAGTCCTGGTGCACGGATGGGGTGGCTCGACCGCAGGCCCCCGTACCGACAACCCGACGCAGCAGGAGCATGCACATGGATCAGGTCAAGCAGGGAACCGATGCCCTGTTCATTTTGCTCGGCGCGATCATGGTGCTGGCCATGCACGCCGGCTTCGCCTTTCTTGAGCTCGGCACGGTGCGCAAGAAGAACCAGGTCAATGCGCTGGTCAAGATCCTGGTCGACTTTGCGGTCTCGACGCTGGCCTATTTTCTGGTGGGCTACACGGTCGCCTACGGCGTCAATTTCTTCACCGGTGCCGAAGGACTGGCGGCCAAGAACGGCTACGAGCTGGTCAAGTTCTTCTTCCTGCTGACCTTCGCCGCGGCCATTCCGGCGATCGTCTCGGGCGGCATTGCCGAGCGCGCACGGTTCGGCCCGCAACTGGTCGCCACGGGGGTGCTGGTGGGCTTGATCTATCCGTTGTTCGAGGGCGTGGTCTGGGGCGGTCGCTTCGGTGTCCAGGGCTGGATCAAGGAGTTTTCCGGCGCCGAATTCCATGACTTCGCCGGCAGCGTGGTCGTGCACACGATCGGCGGCTGGATCGGGCTGGCCGCCGTGCTGCTGCTGGGCCCGCGCCTGAATCGGTACCGCAAGGACGGCGGCGTCAGCGCGCACCCGCCCTCGAGCATCCCCTTCCTGGCGCTGGGCGCCTGGGTGCTGACGGTCGGCTGGTTTGGCTTCAACGTCATGAGCGCGCAGACCATCGACAAGATCTCGGGCCTGGTGGCCGTGAACTCGCTGCTGGCGATGGCCGGCGGCACGCTGGCCGCTGCGTGGGCGGGCCGCAACGACCCGGGCTTTGTCCACAACGGCCCGCTGGCCGGCCTGGTCGCCGTCTGTGCCGGCTCCGACGTGATGCACCCGCTGGGTGCGCTGGTCACGGGTGGCGTCGCGGGCGTGATTTTTGTCGTTCTGTTCACGCGGGCACAGAACAAGTGGAAGATCGACGATGTGCTCGGTGTCTGGCCCCTGCACGGCCTGTGCGGCGCCTGGGGCGGTATCGCCTGCGGCATCTTCGGCCTGCCGCTGTTCGGTGGCCTGGGTGGCGTGACCTTCGCCGCGCAGCTGATCGGCACCCTGCTCGGCGTGGCCTGGGCACTGCTCGGCGGATTCGTCGTCTACGGACTGCTGCGACAGACCATGGGCCTGCGCCTGACCGCCGAGCAGGAATACGAAGGTGCCGACCAGTCGATCCACCGCATTGGCGCCACGCCCGAGCGCGAAGTCAACTGGTGACATGCCCAGGCCTGCGGTCACGGTAAAGTGACTGCATGTTCACCGGCATCGTTCAAGGCGTGGCTCGGGTCGCGCAGCTCAGCGACCACGCGGGCCTGCGCTGCATCAGCCTCGAGTGGCCCTCGGCGTTTGCC
The DNA here is from genome assembly GCA_031421955.1 of Burkholderiales bacterium. Classification (GTDB taxonomy): domain Bacteria; phylum Pseudomonadota; class Gammaproteobacteria; order Burkholderiales; family Burkholderiaceae_C; genus CADEEN01. The sequence continues at coordinate 1,927 of JANOPR010000517.1, read as the reverse complement.
CAGGGTTTGGCAGTGGGTGCCAGCGTTGCAGTAGACGGCGTGTGCCTGACCGTGGCCAAGCTGCGCGGCGATCATGCCGCCGATTTCGACGTCATGCAGCAGACCCTGTCGACGACGACGCTCGGCTTGCTCGAGCGTGACGGCGCCGTCAACGTCGAGCGCGCGGCCCGCGACGGGGCAGAGATCGGTGGCCACCCACTGTCGGGCCACATCGACTTCGTGGCGCAGGTGGCCTCGTTGCGCCAGCCCGAGAACAACCATGTGCTGCGGCTGGCAGTGCCGGCGCCCTGATGCGCTATGTCTTTGCCAAGGGCTATATCGCGGTCAATGGCGCCAGCCTGACGGTGGCGCAAGCCGAGCGCCAGGCCGACGGCTCAGGCTGGTTCGAGGTCTGGCTGATTCCCGAGACGCTGCGCATGACGGCCTTCGCCGACAAGCGGGTCGGCGACGCGCTCAACATCGAGATCGAGCGCTCGACACAGGTGATGGTCGATACCGTGCGCGACGCCGTGGCCGAAAGACTCGGCCCCCTGCTGCCGGCGTTGGAGGCGTTCGCCAGGGAGCGCGGCCTGTAGCTGGCGCTCGCGCGCTGGCCCGCCCCGGATCGGTCCAGCCGCACGGCGACGCCGAAGTGGCCGTGCGCTGACTCCGACTACGCTGCCAACAACTGCCGCAGCACGAAGGGCAGGATGCCGCCGTGGTGGTAGTAGTCGACCTCGATGGCGGTGTCGATGCGCAGGGTGACGGTGAGCTCGCGCCGTTCGCCGTCCTTGCGCGTGATCACGAGCTTGGCGTCGGTCTGCGGCTTGATGTCCTTGCCGAGCACGACGTCGACGACTTCGTCGCCCGTGAGCCCCAGACTCTGCCAGGAATCGTTGCCCTTGAACTGCAGCGGCAGCACACCCATGCCGATCAGGTTGCTGCGGTGGATGCGCTCGAAGCTGCGCGCCACCACGGCCTTGATGCCCAGCAGCAGCGTGCCCTTGGCCGCCCAGTCGCGCGACGAGCCGGTGCCGTACTCCTCGCCGGCGAAGATCACCGTGGGCGTGCCCGCGGCGATGTACTTCATGGCCGCGTCGTAGATGAACATCTTTTCGCCCTTTTGCGGACCTTCCTGCTGGAACAGCGTCACGCCGCCTTCCTCGCGTGAGCCGTCGGCGCCGGCCGGGATCATCAAGTTCTTGACGCGCACGTTGGCGAAGGTGCCGCGCATCATCACGTCGTGGTTGCCGCGGCGCGCGCCATAGCTGTTGAAGTCGGCCTTGTGCACGCCATGGCCCTTGAGGTACGCGCCGGTCGGTGAGGCTTCCTTGATCGCGCCGGCCGGCGAGATGTGGTCGGTCGTGATCGAGTCGCCGAACAGGGCCATGATGCGCGCGCCCTGCACGCCGGACGTGACCGCCTTGGGCTGGATCGTGAAGCCTTCGAAGAACGGCGGCATGGCGATGTAGGTGCTCTTGGGCCAGTCGTAGACCTGGCCTGTCGTGCCCTTGACGTCGTCCCACAGCTTGCCCGGCTTCTTGTTCACGTTGCCGTAGTTGTCGCGGAACGCCTTCGGGTTCATCGCGAACTTCAGCAACTTGTAGACCTCGTCGCTCGAGGGCCAGATGTCGCCGAGGAAGATGTCCTTGCCGCCCTTGCCCTTGCCGACCGGCTGCGTCATCAGGTCGCGCGTCACCGTTCCGGCAATCGCGTACGCCACCACCAGCGGCGGGCTGGCCAGGAAGTTGGCCTTCAGGTTCGGGTGGATGCGGGCCTCGAAGTTGCGGTTGCCCGACAGCACGGCGGCGCAGACCAGGTTGTTCTTCGCGATCGCCTCGTTGAACTCGGGCGTCAGGTCGCCGGCATTGCCGATGCAGGTGGTGCAGCCGTAGGCCGCCACGGCAAAGCCGAGCTTCTCCAGGTACGGCAACAGGCCGGCCTTCTC